>JAUWLT010000067.1 GCA_030613515.1 Desulfobulbaceae bacterium | reverse complement strand
GGCCTTCAACAACGGTACCACCGGCCTTGGGGTCAATCGGTACAAACAGCTGACCGGTATCCGGGTATTTCAGTCCGATACCGTTAAAAACAAGGTCAACCGGATCCAACTGGTCGGCAAGTCCTTCAAGATCATACAGAGCCCCCGCAATAGCACTCCAGGCCTGTAATGCCCCCTGGGCTCCGGTGATACGGGTGTTTCCCTTTTTCATGGATACATTACTGTCAAAACCAATGTAAACACCCACCGTATAGCCCGGTGAAAAGGTAAAGGCTGCGCCTTCCGGGGCAATTCCCGCCGGCACATAACCCATAAAAGAGGCATTGCGATAATCATTTGCCGTACCGGTCTTGCCCATGAGCGGCAGGGGAAGGTCCATTTCCGCAAGCTCTTTTTCTCTGGTTGCATTTACACTATGCAGACGAACATTATCACGGGCATATCTCCCGGTACCATGCAGAACAACATCCTGGAGAATATTACTTATTGCAGAACTGGTCCTCTTATCCAGGACAGGACGGATATCGGGCTCACGGGCATAAATAACCTCGCCGCCCGGACCTTCGATACGCTCAATTATTGCCAGACCGTCCTGGTCATCCTCTGCAAGATCAATTTCCTCCAAGCCATCAGGCAACTGAACATGATAGCGGTTACCGGTGACCAGGGTTTGATACATGCGAACACTCTCAGCCAGGGTGACTACGTTGGACCCCAGGGGAAAAGAGAGTACCGGTTCAAGCTTACTGGTAATGCCTGCTTCCCGGCCAAGTTTAATCAGGTACTGCAACCCTAACATCACCCGGTAATCACTGACGGTTGCAAGCACCTCCAGTGAATATGATTTGTGCGAGGACAGGGCCGCCCGTTCCATCTGCATCTGTCGCTGTACCTGAGCATAGGTATAGGAACTGATGAGTCCATTGAGCCGTATCCGCCCCCAGAATCTGTCAACTTCTGCGGGCAGCAATCCCTGCAGGCGACCACGCAGCGCCTGTTCGCTTACCACCTGCCGGCTATCGGGTACCTTATCGGCAACCGTGTAGAATAACCGGCCATTCTCATCCTCAACACATGTTCCCGTGGGACGTCCAACAGGATCGGCATCAAACCAGGTCAGGGGATCACCCACCTGCGGCATGCCGAAGCTCAGATAGCTGCGATACTGAAGCAACGACTGTTGAACACCCTGCAGGGCAAGATAATTTCGCCGGAGGATAGAAATACGGAGGTTGAGCTCAGCACGTTGCCTCTTCTTCAGCTTTCGATCTTTAAGAGCAATCACCTGTGCTGCTCGATAGTTATCAAAATGAAGTCCGTAGGGCAATTTTTTCAACTGCTGATATTCCTCTGCTCGTCCATCAAACAGGAAGTCGGTTTCAAGATTTTTTACAGCCCGACCGTAGGCTGCACGATCGAGAACACTACGGGAGACACGAATACCGAACCGGTCACGGATGCGCTCTTTAAAACTCTGATAACTTTCAGTTCTGTTCCCATCCGTCCGTGGAGCCATATCCAGGTAGGCAGCCACATCCCGTAGCCTAGGCAGAGTCAGCTGGTCGGTCAGGTGGTAGAGGAGCCAGACTGCAGCCACGTTTTCGGATTTCACCCCTGCCCAGCTCATGGAAACAAAATTAAAGGGACTGTGATGATCCGGACGGGGAAAGTAGGGCCGATCCATAAAAACAAACACGTTCCGCTGATTATCCAGCCGGTCCACCGTGCTCCAGCCTAACTGCAGGGCTGCAGAAAACAGGAACGGCTTAAAGGTCGACCCCATCAACCGTTTTGCGGAAACGGCACGGTTGTAAAAACGATTTTCCATACCTCCGGCCATGGCCCGAATCATCCCCTCCTGCATGACCAGGGCCGCGCCCTGCAGCTTGGGATACCGTTCCAGATTAAGGGTCGGTGTGCCGTCAAAAAAATCTACTTCCCTGACACTGACATAGATTTTGTCTCCGACCTGCAACCGGGAAAGCAGGTCTGCAAGGTCTTTTTTCCCTGGTTTTGCCCAGAGCCCCTTCCGGTACTTGACCAACGCCTCCAGCATACGCGTAAAACCCTGGTTATCAATAAAGCCATCAGCCTGTTTTGGGCCGAACTTGACAGTAACAGTTGGTTTTTTCGGAGCTTTGACGTCTACAGCGGAAATAGTGCCGAAGATAAAGGCCTTGTTACGAATCTCACCATCGCCCGTATATGTGAGCTCTGCATATTCCTGCTGTACCGTATCCCGATCATAACCGCGCAGACGGACATCAACCCTGGACAACTCACGACGCAGGCTGTACAGGGTGTCGACCTGCAGCTGACGATCAACCGAGCTGATAATACGTGCCCCGGAAGTGGAGATATTGGAAATACCATGGTCTTCAAGAGCCTCGGTAATTACCGTCGTGGCAAGGCCGTCCTTTACCAGATCCATGACCGTGTTTAAGGCAAAACTGGTTTTTCCCTGGTTAAAAACGATATCCTGTTCTCTGGCAGTATCGTGTTCGGCTTTTGTGATCATTCCCTGCTTGAGCATATTGCCGAGCACGTATGCTGCCCGTTCATCAGCCCGGGCCAGAGCCTTGCGGGCATCCTTCCTGTTTTTCTTGGTAAAGGGATTGTAATAGTTTGGCTGCTTAACGGAACCGGCAATAAAAGCAGCCTCAAGCAGGGTCAGATCTTCGGCATCTTTATCAAAATAATAGCGTGCAGCCACACCCAGCCCGTGCCCGTTACCGCTTACATAGAACTGATTGGCATAAAACTCCAGAATTTTCTCCTTGGAATATCGATTCTCTAATCGCAGGGCAAAGAGCAGTTCTTTCAGCTTGGCCTTATAGCTGCGCGATTCGCGTTTAAACAGGTTCTTTGCTGTCTGCTGGGTAATGGTACTGCCGCCCTGCACAATTCTACCGGCCTTATAGTTAGCAATCATGGCCCGGACAATGCCGGGAATATCTATGCCGTAATGAGTAAAAAACTGATTGTCCTCTGCAGCCACAATGGCTGAGACAAAAAAAATCGGTATCTGTTCATAATCCAGGTACTGGCGATGAAAATCCTGGAACAAAACCCCGATTTTTTCCTCTCCGTCACGATAAAAAACCGGACTTTCCCGGCCCAGAATGGACTCGATATACGCCTCATCCATCTCAGGACATGGTGCTTTGACCACCAGATGATACAAAACGCCCACACCACCGGCTGTTACCAGCACTCCAAGAAAGAGAATAAAGAAAAACAAATATTTAAATAAACGAAGCATGGTAGCTGTTCCGAGTTTCAGATTCAGGGTTCCTGGTTCGAAGGTTACAAATCCAGTGATGGGTTACAAGGAGACAGGGTGTTGTAACTCTGATGAATGCGTCGCAGAAAAATTCCCTGGTGTCGCGATAATGTATCTCGTAGTTGTAAATCATAATAGGAACAGTTGTCAACAATATGTTTTTTCTTGAAAAATATTGTATTTTAGTGGTAGATAAGTTGTAAAAATAACACCTTAGAGATGCGCCCACCTTCTGACGCAGAAAATAATTAATAAATTTAGATAGTTACATGCCGGTCAACCATCGGAGTATTGTATGAGAAAAATACCGCCTTTTGTATTCTACTGTCTGCTTATTATTTTGCCGGCAATACTTTCAGCCTGTTCACCCATTACCACTACGGAAAATTATGGTATGAGCCGTTCATCACAGGCCTATACTGATTGCGAATATGATCAGATCCGGGAAAACCAGATAATTCCAGTTGAATCAGAACAGGACCTGGAAGAAGAACTCGCAGGCCTGGCAAAATCAGGTGACTGGAAAGCCGACGGATCCAACCATAACAGGATTCAAGCGCTGGTTACTTATGATTTCCCCATAACCATCAATAAGCAGGTAGAATTTTACCTTAACCTGTTCCAGAATAAACAGAAAAAATATTTCAAACGCTGGCTGGCACGATCTACAAAATACCTGCCCGCTATCCGCCACGAACTGAGAAACGCCGGCCTGCCCCAGGATCTTGCCTACCTGGCCATGATCGAATCCGGCTTTAATCCCTCTGCCTATTCACACGCCCATGCTGCCGGCCTGTGGCAGTTTATCCGGGGAACCGGTCGTAACTATGGGTTGCGTATTGATTCCTGGGTGGATGAGCGACGTGAACCTGAAAAAGCCACTAAGGCAGCGGTTGCCTACCTGGGCGCCCTATACGAACGATTCGGCGACTGGCAGCTGGCCGTGGCCGGCTATAATGCAGGTGAAGGCAAGATTGAACGGGCCATAAAAAAATACAACTCACGCGACTTCTGGGAACTTGCCAGACACCGCTACCTGCGCCTGGAGACCAAACGATATGTGCCCAAACTGATCGCGGCCATTATCATTGCCCACAACCCGGAACAGTACGGGTTTACCGACATTGCCTACCAACAACCTGTCCGGTACGACCTGATCAAGGTGCCGCCGCGTACCGACCTGAGAGCAATTGCGGTCAGTGGTTCCACAACGGTTAAGGAAATCCGTAAACTCAATAATGAACTGCGTAAAAACCAGACTCCACCGACAAAGGGTTCCTATGAACTCAAAATTCCAGTCGGCAGTCATGATCTAATTGCCGCCAACCTGGCCAGACTGCACCCGGTGGCTACCACAGGCTACAAGACTCACAGAGTCGGCAAAGGTGACACGGTTGGTCGGATCAGCAAACGGTACCGGGTAAGCATGACGACCCTGCTCAAGGCCAATAAACTGCACACCTCAAAGCTGAAAATCGGTCAACGGCTGCGTATCCCCTACAAGACAACCAAGTATGTCCTGCTGAAAGAGGGACAGACGGCCAAAGATTACTATGCATCAGCATCCAAAAACGGCCGCATGGTCCTCCATGAACTGCGCAGGGGAGAAACCCTGTCCAAGGTCGCTAAACGCTATAATGTGCCGGTTGAATTAATCGTTCAGTGGAACGACATAGCCGATGTTCGCAGAATACGAGCAGGCTATCAGTTGGCCCTTTACCTTGATCAGGATACGGTATCGCCCCCGATTGCATCGACATCCGCACCTGCCGCGGCAACAAACATTTCCCTGGCAGATGTCAAAAAACGTAAACCCGTTGCCAATAAAAGAGGTAACAAAGCAGACAAACAGGATACGGCCATCAGTTATTACAAGGTGCGCAACGGGGATTCCCTGTGGTCCATTGCCAGGAAATTCAAGGTTTCTGCACATGATATCAGGCAATGGAACGACCTGCGCAATAACATGATTCATCCCGGCAAAAAGCTGAAAATAGTTGATAGTTGATAGTGAAGAATGCTTTAACCTGCTGCGTTCCGTATGATAATGTTCCAGAAAGAAGATATCCTTTATTTCGAGCCGGGCAATATTTGAAATACTACTCAACCTGTAAGTCAGCATTCATTTTCCGACAAAGCTCAACCAGCATGGGGATAAAAACTTCATTCTCAAGTTAATGCTTTCCACTCGCAGCCATCCACTATCAACTTTCAGCTATCAACTATCAACTATTTGCTGCCTCCTGCTGCTTGCCGCACCAGTTTACGGACAGGCGCCTCAAAACTCTGCAGATCAACGGGCACGCACCTTCACTGTCCTCCCGGCACAGCAACAAATTTTGCTCACCGGTTTCACTCGAGCCCGGGCCACCCTCGATATCATCCCGGAAATAGCAGGCCGCTGCCTGGAACTCACTACAGACATTGGCGAAACCATTGACAATAACGGTATCTTTGCTGTTATTGACTCCACTCTGGTCCGCCTTGACCTGAAGGCAAACAGCGTCAGCCGTCAGCAGGTACAGCGTAACCTTCGCTTTGAAACGCAGCAGGTGAAGCGTTACCAACAGTTACACACCTCAAAATCATCTTCCCGGGCCCGGCTGGATGAACAGGAGTTGCTGCTGGACCAATCCAGACTGAAACTGGACCAGCTGCAGGTTGAGGCAGAGCGTCTGCAGGAGCTTTTGTCCCGCCACACCATCAAAGCCCCGCCCGGCTGGCGGATAATGGAACGGCACGTTGAACCCGGTCAGTGGGTACCAGGTGGTAGGATCCTTGCCAAAGCAGGAGACTACCAGACCCTGATTATTCCGCTGGCTGTTACCCCCTCCGAACTGCGCAGCCTGCAACGAGAAAAGTCCATCCCCTTACACCTGCCTGGAGAAAATATCGACGGCCACGGAAGCCTGTACCGGATTTCTCCGGGATTTGATCCGGTCACCCGCAAAATTAAGATAGAAATCCTTATTGACCGGCAAACCTATGATAACCTCTCCCTGAAGCAGGGTGGCGTGCGGGTGGAGGTCCCGGTTCGGATTCCTGATCCCATGCACGGTTTCCTGGTACCTGCCCGTGCTGTTGTAGAGCGTTACGAGGAAAGCTGGCTTACCCGGGAAAACGGCAAACAGGTTCGAATCATCGTTCTGGGCCCTGCGAACGGTCCGGATGATGATTTGCAATGGCTGCGCATCACCGCACCTGAAATCAAGGCCGGCGACAGTTTCAAACTTCCTCCTGCTTCGTAAAATATCGTGACTCCCTTTATCCGCTTTACCCTGACCCAGCGGGTCCTGCTCAACCTCTTTTTTGTCCTGCTCATGGTTGTCGGGGCCTGGGCCATGCTCCGTTCACCTGTTGAACGCTATCCCAACATCCACTTCGGCAAGGTGTATATCGACACCTTTTACCCCGGCGGTTCACCCCGTGATGTGGAAGCTCTTGTCACCCGCGTGATAGAAGATTCCCTGGATGACCTGGATGATGTGGAGTATATCATGTCCAACTCCTACCGGGAACGCTCTTCCATCCTGGTAAAGTTTCTTGATGATACGGATTACGAAACCGGCTTTGACGAGCTGCGTTTCAAGGTTCAGGGTATCCTGCAGGATCTGCCTCCGGAGATCGACCCACCAAAATTCAACTATCTGGATGTCAACGACTGGTTTCCTGCTATCTCGATCAACGTACTCGGTGATCGTTCCAACCGCGCCCTGACCCTGATTGCCGAAGACCTCAAACCCAGGCTTGCACGTATTGACGGGCTGAAAGAGATCAAGCTGGTCGGTGAATACGTGCGTGAATTCCATGTCCTGCTTGATCCCGCCCGTATGCAGAGAATCGGCATTACCTTTGATCAGGCGGCAACAGCTCTGGCCCGGGCCAACATTCTTGTCCCGGCCGGAGATTTTATTACCCGGGGCAACGAATTAATGATCCGGGTGGACGAACGGTTCCGCAGCCGGGACCAGATCATGCAGACCATCGTTCGAACCGACGGGGACGGTTCCTTTGTCAGAATTTCCGATATTGCTGAAGACGCCTTCCTGTCCCACCGCAAGCCCTTTGTTATCGCCTCGGTCAACGGTGAAGACTGCGTCAGCCTGCAGCTTATCAAGACACGCTCGGGCAATGCCATCCGGATTGCCGCCGAGGTCAGACAAATCATTGCCGACAACCAGGATCGCTATGTGGCTGAGGGGGTCCAGCTGACCCTGACCCAGGATTCCACGGTCAAAATCAAGGATTCCATGCGAGTCCTGGGTGTTAACCTGCTGCTTGGCATTATTCTGGTATCGCTGCTTATCTGGGCAGTGATGGGACTACGCAACGCGGCTCTGACTACGGTGGGAATCCCCTTTGCTTTCCTGGTCACCATGGCCATTATGTACCTGACCGGCAACTCCATCAACGAGCTGTCCTTGTTCTCCTTTGTACTGGTCTCTGGGATTATTGTCGATGATGCCATCATAGTGGTGGAAAATATCTATCGTCATGTTCAGATGGGCAAAAAGATTGAGGACGCGGTTGTCAGTGGTACAGCCGAGGTCTTTCTGCCCGTGGTGTCGGCAACGCTTACCACCATTGCCGCCTTCCTACCCATGCTGATTATGAGCGGCTCAATCGGCGAGTTTTTTGCAATCATCCCCAAAGCGGTATCTTACGCTCTGGCCGCATCCCTGATAGAGTGTTTGCTGATCCTGCCCATCCATTACCTGGATTATGGGCCGCGCAAAAATTACGGGGTCAAACTTGGCCGCCGCTATACCATTTCCAGCGGCAGTCACAGCTTTGTGGTGGAAGACACGCCGTTCATGTCGCTTGCCCGCAGGTTTTTCAACCGTCTCCTGCAGCTGGTCCTGCGTTTCCGGCTGCCCTCCATCGGAACACTGCTGCTTCTTTTCATATCAGCTCTGTTCATTGCCCTTGTCTCGCTGACCGGCAAGATGAACCTCATCCGGGTTACTTTTTTCCCGGATGACTACTCCATCTATTACGTGGAGGTTAACGGTCCGATGGGAACGCCCATTGAGACCACCCACAAACTGATCAAGGACATTGCTGCAGAAATCATAAATGACGGTCCTGGTATGGCTTCTTCAGCCGCAGGTATGGCAGGATTTTACCTGAACGAGGATTACATGGCAGTATGGGGACACCATCTCGGCCATGTGATCGTCACCCTGCCTGCCTTAAAAAAACGAAATTTTGAAGATAATTCCGACAACGACATTCTGGCCCATTTAGATACCATGCGCACAAAGCTTGCCCATTTCACCGACTCCGGGTTTTCCCTGCGCATCCGGCCGGAAAAAGACGGCCCGCCTTCAGGCAAAGATGTCAATATCAGAATTCTGGGCTCGCATGTGAACATGGTCCAGGATGTAAGTGAACAGATCATTTCCTTTCTCCGGAATGATCCTGCCATGGGGCCGAATCTCCTTGATTTACAGGACGACCAGGGAAAACCGGGCCGGGTTTTGCGTTTTAAGATACTCAAAGAACGGGCAGCCGAATACGGATTATCCCCTGAGCAGGTGGCAATCCTTGCCGCCTCAGTTTTAAACGGCCGCCTGACAGGTAAATACCGCTTGCTTGATGAAGAGATCGACATCAAGGTTCGGATCAATGCAGACCAGGAACAAGGACTGCAGGAAGCCCTGATGGTCCCGATTATCGAACATGTGGACGGCCCGGTGCGGCTTGCTGATCTCTGTGTACCGGAATTCACAGTGGAACCCGGATTTCTCAACCGCTTCCAGGGTAGACGTGCCATCACCATCACCGGGGATATCCGCCAGGGCAGCGACATCTCTTCCCAGTCTGTAGTTGACCATGTTTCAAACTGGTTTACAACCATTCAGGATGCGTATCCCGGCGTGGCCCTGAACTTTGCCGGGGAGTATGAGTCAACCAAGCGTTCCTACACCTCGCTGACCTATGCCTTCCTGATCGCCCTGCTGCTCATCTACCTGATCCTGGCCACCCAGTTTCACTCCTACCTGCAGCCGCTGATCATCATTTCCACCGTGTGTTTTGCCCTGATCGGTGTTATATACGGTACTTTTTTTGCCAGGTCGCTCTTTACTATCAACTCCTTCATGGCTATTGTCGGGGTTACGGGAGTAGTGGTAAACGACTCCCTGGTGCTGATCGAGTTTATCAATAAATTGTATGAATCAGGCCTTTCCAGGCGCGAAGCCATAGTAACGGGAACCAACATCCGTTTGCGCCCCATCATCCTGACCACTTTGACCACAACTCTGGGACTGTTGCCCATGGCCCTCGGCATCCCGGAATATTCACTGGTCTGGGGCACCATGGCCATGACCTTTGTAACCGGGCTGTGTACAGCAACCTTTTTAACCATTATCATCGTTCCGGTGGAATGGGATATGATGATGGCTTTTAAGGAAAGGCGAACACAGCAACCAAGCGTTGATCAACTGCCGACAACCATCATAATTAAGCAGCTGCAAAAAAGCTCTGAGAACCTTGCGTAAACCTTGAACCCTGAACCTTCAACCTTGTACTAATTCTATATGACCGATACACCCTTTCCTGCCCATGACTATTCCGATGACGTTGCCGCCATCCAGTACGATGACAAAACCATCCTGCTGGTGGGAACCGCCCATATTTCTCAGCAGTCCGCCGACCTGGTCGAACAGGTCATCGCAGGGGAACGACCGGATACGGTCTGCATAGAGCTGGATGAAAAAAGATTCACCGCCCTGTCGCAACCAGAGCGATGGGAAAATTTGGATCTAAAACAAATCATCCGAAAAAAGCAGCTCTCTACCCTGCTGGTTAACCTGGTGCTCTCCTCATACCAGAAAAAACTTGGCGGCCAGTTAGGGATTCAACCGGGTGCCGAGTTGCTGGCTGCAGCCAAAGCTGCCGAAAAGCTGGACACCCCTGTGGAACTCTGCGATCGGGACGTGCGTGTTACCCTGCGCCGGGCCTGGAAGGCCACTTCTTTTTTCAGGAAAGGATACCTGATGGCCACCCTCCTTGCCTCGCTCTTCGACAAAACCGAGCTTGACGAGGAAAAACTGGCCGAACTGCGCAACAAAGATGTCCTCTCGGAGATGATGAACGAAATTGGTGAGGCCCTGCCTGCTGCCAAGCATGTACTCATTGACGAGCGTGACATCTTCATGGCTGAAAAGATCAAATCGGCGCCGGGAAAACGGATTGTTGCCGTGGTCGGGGCCGGTCATATGCAGGGTATTCAGCGGGTTATCGGGGAAGACAACAGCAACGTGATGGAGGAAATCGACACCATTCCACCGATATCAAAGGGCTGGAAGATTGCCGGCTGGTCCATCCCGGCGGCCATCCTGCTCTCCTTAGGTGTTATCGGCTTTCGCCAGGGGGCAGGTGAAGCCGGGGCGAATGCCCTGTACTGGATACTGGCCAACGGCATCCCCTCGGCGATCGGTGCCCTGATTGCCTTTGGACACCCGGCAACCATTATCTCCGCCTTTGCGAGCGCCCCCATCACCAGCCTGACGCCGGTCATCGGCGCCGGCTACGTTTGTGCCTTTGTCCAAGTCATGACCCAGCCGCCGGTGGTTAAAGAGTTTGAAGCCGTATCCACCGACATCTCCACTGTGCGCGGGTGGTGGCAGAACAGGCTGTTGCGCATTTTCCTGGTCTTCATCATGACCGGTCTGGGCTCCAGCATCGGCACCTGGGTGGGCGGCTATCGTATCTTTACCAGTCTGTTTGCTTAACAGAAACCAGAATTCAGAGGACAGAAGACAGAAAATTCGCTAATACCTTGAAACGAAATATATTATGACAACAGCAAAAAATCCGATCACACTGAAGGGTAAACAGAAACAATTCCTGCGCGGTATGGGACACCATCTGGACGCAGTGGTCTATGTCGGTCGGGAAGGCTTGTCGGACAACCTGATCAACTCTGCCATGGATGCTCTGAAAACTCGTGAACTGATCAAGATAAAACTGGGGCAGAACTGTAAAGTTCCCAAAAAAGAGGCTGCAGCCCGGCTGGAAGAATTAACCGGAGCCACCCTGGTTCAACTCCTCGGCAAGACCGTCCTTCTCTATCTCCCCAACAAGGACCTGAAACCCGACCAGCGCATTTCTCTGCCCCGGTAATGTGCATAATATGCAGGTGTAATGATTGAAATCTTATGGATAGTAATACAGTAAAGCCGGGATG
>JAUWLT010000230.1 GCA_030613515.1 Desulfobulbaceae bacterium | reverse complement strand
TCTTGTTTGTGCACTGCTTCACGGCAACGAGCTTGAGGCAGAGCAGGAAAAAGCAGCTGGTCTGAAAAAGATCCAGGTCAGTGACCGTGCCAAGGGTGACCTGATTATGATGGGTATCGGCGGATTTTCTCCGCTGGAAGGTTTTATGGGACGAGATGACTGGAAGGGTGTGTGTGAGAACTTGCAGATGGCAGACGGCACCTTCTGGCCTGTACCGATTACCCTGGATATTTCCAAGGATGATGCCAATGACATCAGCATCGGCGACGAGATTGCCCTTGAGACCGGTGGTGAGATCATGGCAACCATGAAAGTCACCGAGAAGTTTGAGATGACCGATGCGGACAAAAAATGGGAATGCGAGAAAGTCTTCATGGGCGAAGGCGAAGAGTCGGTAGACGGCAAGTTCTGGGAAATCGCCCCTGATGATCATCCCGGTGTTATCATGGTAATGGACCAGAAGGACGTTAACATTGCCGGTCCTGTCAAGGTTATGTCCCAGGGTGAGTATCCTACAGAGTATCCGGGCGTATATTTGACCCCGGCCGAGACCCGTGCCATGTTTGAAGAGCGCGGCTGGTCCAAGGTTGCCGCCCTGCAGCTGCGTAACCCCATGCATCGCTCCCATGAGTTCCTGGCCAAGATTGCGGTTGAGGTATGTGACGGTGTACTCATTCATTCCCTGATCGGTAACCTTAAGCCCGGTGATATTCCGGCTGATACCCGTGTAAAGGCTATTGAGATTCTGATTGACAACTACTTTGTCAAAGATAACATCATTAACGCCGGTTACCCGCTGGATATGCGTTACGCCGGTCCCCGTGAAGGTCTGCTCCATGCCACCTTCCGTCAGAACTACGGCGTCAACAACATGCTGATCGGTCGTGACCATGCCGGTGTTGGTGACTTTTACGGCCTGTTCGAGGCTCAGGATATCTTTGATCGCATCCCGAAAACCGGTGATGCCGCAAAGGACCTGCTGTGTGAGCCGATGAAGATCGACTGGACCTTCTACTGCCACAAGTGCGACGGTATGGCATCGCTTCGTACCTGTAATCATGAAAAGGAATCCCGCGTTATCCTGTCAGGGACCAAGCTGCGTAAAGCGTTGTCTGAAGGCGCTGAGATCGTTGATCATTTTGGTCGTGACGAGGTTCTGGATCACCTCAAGAAGTACTATGCAGGCCTGACCGAGAAAGTTGAGGTCAAGATGCAGCGTGCCGCTTCCGGCGACACCATGTAATTGTTGTAACGACTCATATGAGTCTGATAGGGGAGATGCCTTTGGGTGTCTCCCTTTTTTATTTGGGTGTGTTGATGCGTAGGAGCCCAGTCCCCTGGGCGATATGACGGTAGCTGGTGCCAATCGCCCAGGGGACTGGGCGCCTACGTGATTGGAAAAAATAAAATACTCAGAACCTTTCCATGTATCGACAAAAATTACATGGTGCCAATCTGCGGAAAGGACGTGTTTCAATCTCTGGTCAGGTTTATGTTATCACAACGGTGACCAGAAACCGGCAGTCATTTTTTACCGAATTTTTTGTGGCACGTACTCTTATCAGGGTGTTACGGGAGCATGAAGAACGAGGGCATGCTGAAACTCTGTGTTTTGTCGTGATGCCCGATCATTTGCACTGGCTTATGCAACTTGGCAGCAGCAGAGAGCTGGAATCTGTGGTACGGAGTGTCAAGGCGTTGTCCAGTAAAAGAACTGGTCAACGCTTATGGCAGAAAGGATTCTATGACCATGGCCTGCGCCGGGACGAAGATATGAAAGAAATAGCCAGGTATCTCGTTGTTAATCCACTACGGGCAGGTCTTGCTGTCAGGCTGAACGATTATCCCCATTGGGATGCTGTCTGGTTACCCTGATCGCCCAGGTTGCTATTTGAATGCAGGAGCCCTGTCCCCAAGGGCGATGAAAAGGCCGGCATAGTACTACAGGCCAACAATCGCCCAAGGGACTGGGCTCCTACGGTTTTCCTCTTCCCTATCTTCACTGATATTTCTCCTCAAGGTCCAGCAACCTATCGATATAATCTTCCTTGTAGATCAGCTGGTTGGTAGCCTCGATTTCCTGGATGAGTCTGGGGATGATTTCTCTAATATCGAGCCCGTGCCGGTTCATGTTTTCGTTATTTGCCCGGTCAACAATAAGGATTGCATAGTAATTGACCAGCAGTCGGGATCTTGAGTCCCTGCGGAACAGATAGGAGCGTCCGCCCATGGTGTTGAGGAAAAATCCTGCATACTCATACACCTGGTCAAGTGGTGCGTTCATTTGGAATGTGTCACCGGTGCACCGGCCAACAATGGTCCATTCGTAAAGTTCTGCTGCAACATCCTCGATCTTGTCCCGTTCCCTGTCCAGAATACCTTTCATGAGCAGGATATTCCGGGGGCCGATAATACGGAAAAAATGGGCCATATTGGTGAGGATCGTATACAGGTCGTCTGATTCACGTGTGACTACGGGGGGATTGGCTAACAGTTTTGTAGTTAACTCGTTGAAATACTGGAGGCTGGGTTGGTTGAGTTCGAACTCCTTAATATAGGGTTCGCTGTCAAGGTGTTTGAAAAATGGTAGCAGTTTTTCAGACAGTTGGTCGCATTTCTGTTGCGGAGTCAGCTCCTGCGGAGCAATAACCCGGGTAGTTTCCTCTGCATCAGAAAAGAGATTTGTTAGAGGCGGTTCTTCCTCTTGTACTTGCTCCGGCTTTTGCGATTCAGGAGGCTTTACCGTGGAGATATCGGCCGGCGTTTCCGTCTCTATCAGTGGGTCCGTGGTCTGACTGCCGGGTGAGAAAAGAAACCATGCTCCTGCCAGCCCAGTCGTTAAGAGTATACAGATACCCGCAATCGGCCAGGGTGAAGATTTTTTCCTGGATTTCCGGGGTCTCGGTTCCTGGTTTTCGGGATGTAGGTCCATTATGATCTATACGTTTTTCCTTGTCGGGATGAGTATTGCGAGATCCTGCTTATTTAAATATAGCAGATTGCAGCAGGAATAAGAAAAGAAAAATCGGGCTGCTCCCTGCGCCTTGAATCAGGCTTTTTGATATCTATAAACAGTATTTCTGATTTTGTTATCTTAATAGAATTCTAACCTTTTTACCCTTGACGCCCCTTGCTGAAAGCGCTAAGATTCTGTAGTTTTGTACTGTCCCGGCAGAAAAGTATGTTGCCGGGAACCCTGTTGGTACATTTGCTGACAAATGGTTTGTTTTTTATATTGTTAACCCGTTTAAGGAGGAAAGAAGTATGGCTATTTATGTTACAGGTCACTCAAATCCTGATACCGATTCCGTTACTGCAGCAATCGCCTATGCAGAATTGCTGAAAGCCGGTGGTGAGGAAGCTATCCCTACTATGCAGGGAGAGATGAATCCTGAGACCATTACTGTTCTGGATCGTTTTGGTTTCTCCCCGCTCGAGATTATGACCGATGCCACGGGTAAGACCATTGCCCTGGTTGACCACAGTGACCTGAATCAGGCCCCTGACAACCTGAGTGCTGACAGCGTTGTTGCCATTGTCGATCATCATAAGATTGGCGATGTAACTACCAATAACCCGATATTTTGCTGCACTAAACCTGTTGGCTGTACCGGTACCATACTGAAGCAGATGTATGATGCGCAGGGTGTTGCAGTAGATCCCAAGGTGGCCGGCCTGATGCTGGCTGCTATCCTCAGTGATACTGTAAACTTTAAGTCCCCTACCTGTACGGATGAGGACAAAAAGGCTGTTGCCGAGCTGAAAGAGATTGCCGGTGTTACTGATACCGAAGAATTGTTCATGGACATGCTCAAGGCCAAGAGTACAGTGGAAGGTTTTTCCGCCAACGACCTGCTGAACCGTGACTACAAAGATTTTGATATGAATGGCAACAAAGTTGGTTGTGGTCAGCTGGAACTTGCCACCCTGGATCAGGTTGCCGATATTCGCGATGACCTGTACAATGCCATGAAGGAGCAGAAGGCAGCGGGCGGACATCACACTATCCTTTTGATGCTCACCGATGTTATGAAAGAGGGTACCCAGCTGGTAGTTCTCTCTGATGATGATTCTGTTGTAGAAGGCGCATTTGACAGTAAGTTGGATGGGAACTCCATGTGGATTCCCGGCATGATGAGCCGGAAAAAACAGACTGTTCCAAACATGCAGAAAGCCTTTGGCTGCTGATCTCAGCTGCTTAAGTATTTTGGAATAAAAAAAGGATCG
>JAUWLT010000012.1 GCA_030613515.1 Desulfobulbaceae bacterium | reverse complement strand
ATAATCTCATCACCGGGTACGGGCTTGCAGCACTGGCTGACCTTAACCAGCATGTCATCCACGCCATCAATGTCAATGGCCTCCTTGCCCGATGAGACAGCCCTGTTCTGCTCAGCACTGGCTGTTTTTTCCAACAGCTCTGCCTGCCGTCGCTTTTCGTCTTCCCGGCGAAACTCCTCAGGCTGCAGGGCCCGTTCAAGATGGTGTACCGTAATCGCTCCTGAGCCGACCTTGGACAGCATATCATCGAGTGAATTACAACGCAGCTCTTTGAGCAGCATCCGGATATGGCCGCTCTTGATCAGTTTTTTCAGACTGACATCAAACCTTTTTAGCTCTCGCTCACAGATCTCGCGGCCCAGCTTAAGATTTTTTTCCTTTTCCTCGCGCCGCAGCCACTGCCTGATTCTTGCCCGAGCACGGCTGGTCTTAACCATTTGCAGCCAGGCACGCTTGGGATGCTGGTTCTTGGAGGTGATGATTTCAACAATATCGCCGTTCTGAACCTCATACTTGAGCTGCACCAACTGGCCATTGACCTTGGCGCCGGTACAACTATCACCTACTGCCGTATGGATAGCATAGGCAAAATCAATGGGTGTTGAACCACGGGGCAGTTCCCGAACCTCGCCGTTCGGAGTCAGGGCATAAACATCGGGATCAAAGAGCTCACCCCGGACCGTATCCAGAAACTCGCTGGGATCTTCAACTTCCTGTAGGCTCTGGACCAGCTTTTTCAACTCCCGGAACAGACGGACATCGTTGCTGCTTATTTTCTGCCCTTCCTTATACGCCCAGTGTGCAGCAACACCTTCCTGGGCCACCCGGTCCATCTCATCAGTCCGAATCTGAATCTCGATAAAACGGCCATGAGGGCCCGACACCGTGGTGTGCAATGACTGGTAATTGTTGGATTTTGGCGCGGAAACAAAGTCCTTGATTCGGCCTGGTACCGGGGTCCAGTCAGCATGTACCGTTCCCAGTGTCTCGTAACACTCTTTCACCGTGTTTACAATGATGCGAAAGGCCACCTTGTCATACACCCGCTCAAGAGGAATGTTCTGGGCCACCAGTTTCTTGTAGATGGAGTAGAGATGCTTGGGACGCCCGATAATTCGGATTGGCTCAACATTGTTTTCCTTCAGTTTTTCAAAGAGTATACCAATGACTTCCTCAACATACGCCTCTTGCTCGGACAGGGTACTTTCCAGTTTCCTGGTCAGATCCGCATATTCAACTGGAAAGAGATACTGAAAAGAAAGATCCTCAAGCTTCTGTTTCAACCAGTCAATACCAAGACGACTGGCCAGCGGCGCATACAGGTCCATGGTCTCCCGGGCAAGCTGCCGCCGCCGCTGTTCATCTGAAGTGTGCAGGGTGACCATATCCTGCAGCCGATCGGCAAGTTTGACCAACAGTACCCGGATATCCACCGCCATGGCCAGAAACAGCTTACGGATGTTCTCTGCCTGGTGGGCCAGCTTGGAGTCGTAATGGACATTGGTAATCCTGGTGGTGCCATCCACGATATTGGCCACATCATGGCCGAACCGCTCTTCCAGCTCATTTACCGTTGCCACCTCCTCCTTGAGCACTCCATGAAGTAGACCGGAGACAATAGTGTCCAAGTCAAGCTTCATGGAGGCCAGGGTGGTGGAGACATCCAGCAAATGGTAGATGTATGGGGCACCCGAGGAATGGGTATGTCCCTCATGGCGTTCACTGGCAAAAGCGTACGCATCTTCAAGGGTTCCCAGAGCAACCCCGGGCAGATAACTCCGAGCGATGGCCAGCAGGCCATTAAAATCAGACATAAGGCTCGTTATCCAATATTTTCAGTGGACCGCAGTTCCGCTTGTATCATGGCTGCAACTTCAGCAGATGCCTGGTCATAATCTATAGTTGAGGTTTCACCGCTTCGGCGCAGACACAACTCCACCCTGCCCTCTTTTTCCCAAGTCTTGCCCACGGTGACCCGGTAAGGAATACCAAGCAGATCAGCATCCTTGAACTTGGACCCGGGCCGTTCGTCCCGGTCATCGTAAAGCACATCTAAGCCTGCTGCCTGCAGATCCAGGTACATTTTTTCCGCAGCAGCCGTAGTCTCTTCATTCTTTAACCCCAGGTTGAGAACAATAACCTGGAACGGTGCCAGGGGCAGAGGAAAAATAATGCCGTTTGGGTCATGGTTCTGCTCAATGGCTGCAGCTACCACCCGGCTGACACCGATACCGTAACAGCCCATAACCAACGGTTGTTGACAGCCTTCCTTGTCCTGGAAGGTTGCGTCCATGGCCTCTGAATAGTTAGTGCCGAGTTTAAATATATGTCCGACTTCAATGCCCTCGGTGAGTTCCAGGGAACCGTTGCAGAGTGGACAGGAATCCTCCACCGTTATCTGACGTAAATCGCTGGTGATGACCGGAGTAAAATCCCGATCCGGGTTGACGCCGGTCAGGTGATGTCCTTTTTCACCAGCCCCGGCAACCGCGTTGACCATCTGCATCACCTCCTGGTCAGCGACCAGTTTGATGGGGATGCCAACGGGCCCTATATAGCCCACCGGCAGTTTGGTCAGCTTCCAGACCGTGTCATCGTCAGCCAGTTCAACCTCGGTAACGTTCAGCAGGTTTTTGAGTTTCACCGACTGGACCTCCCGGTCTCCGCGTACCAGTACGGCCACCGGCTCGCCATCAGCCAGGTAAATCATGGTCTTGATCACCTCTTCAGGTGTAACACCAAGGAACTCTGCTACCCGGTCCACTTTTTTCATACCAGGGGTTGCCACTTTGATACATTCGAGCAACTCCTGATCAGCCTGCTCACCTTTTTTTGGCAAAACCACTTTTGCCTTTTCGACATTGGCTGCATAGTCGCATTCCCTGCAGATCACCAGGGTATCTTCGCCCGTGTCGGCAAGTACCATGAACTCATGAGAAAAGGAACCGCCAATTGTACCGGAATCAGCCTCCACCGGTCGAAATTCAAGGCCGCAGCGTTTGAAAATCCGGGTGTAGGCCTCATGCATCTTTTTATAGCTCTCACCTGCCGCCTCGTCACTAACATCAAAGGAGTAAGCATCTTTCATCACAAACTCCCGACCGCGCATCAGCCCGAACCGGGGCCTGATTTCGTCCCGAAACTTAGTCTGGATCTGGTACAGATTTATGGGCAACTGCCGGTACGAATGCAACTCACGCCGGGCAATATCGGTGATAACCTCTTCATGTGTGGGTCCTAAACAGTAATCCCGGTCATGGCGGTCTTTAAAGCGGAGCAGTTCCGGCCCGTAGTTTTTCCAGCGACCCGACTCCTGCCAGAGGTCCGCCGGTTGCACCATGGGCATGAGCAATTCCTGGGCTCCGGCCCGGTTCATCTCCTGGCGGACAATATTTTCAACCTTCTGCATGGCCATCAGCCCTATGGGCAGATAGGTGTACAGCCCTGAAGTCAGTTTTCGTATAAAACCAGCCCGCAGCAGCAACTGATGACTGACAACCTCGGCCTCGGCCGGGGTTTCTTTAGTAGTCGGGATCAACATCTGTGAATAACGCATGATGAAACAATTCCAGGTTCTGGTTTATAGATTTTTTTTTATAAGGACGAGGACTAAACTCCCTTACTCTTTATCCCGGCACGCATCCTCATCCATCTTCCGCAACTCATCCAAAAACACGGGCAGCAACTCATCCTCGGGCAGCTTTTTAAACAACTCCCCTTTCTTGAAAATTATGCCTGCGCCGTGACCGCCGGCAATGCCGATATCCGCTTCCCTGGCCTCGCCTGGCCCGTTGACCACGCATCCCATAACAGCGACCTTAAGATTGGATTTCATGGTCTGCAGAACCCGTTCTATCTCCTCAGCCATGGAAAAGAGGTCGATGCGGGTGCGACCGCAGGTGGGGCAGGAGATCATCTCCGGACCCCGCTCGCGGATGCGCAGGCAGCGCAGCAGTTCGAAACCCACCCGGATTTCCTCCACCGGATCACGGGTCAGCGATATACGAAAAGTATCGCCTATGCCCTCAAAGAGCAGAATGCCCAGCGCCACGCTGGATTTGACCGTACCGGGAATCAGGCCACCTGCCTCGGTAACACCGATATGGAGAGGATAATCAGTGCGACGGGAGAGTTCACGGTAACCGGCAATGGTGGTCAGAGTGTCTGAGGACTTGATAGAAATCTTGATATCAACAAAACCCAGCTTTTCCAGGGCCGCTACATTGGTCAGTGCACTTTCAATGAGTGAGCGGGTATTTTCCGGCGTCGGATAACCATATTTTTCCAGCAGCTTTTTTTCAATGGATCCGGAATTGACCCCCACCCGGATGGGTGCCCTGTGCATCCGGGCAGCATCCACCACCCGGGCCAGCTTATCAGGTCCGCCCAGATTGCCGGGATTAATCCGGATTGCCTGCGCTCCGTATTCCAGAGCAGCCACGGCCAGTCGGGAATCAAAATGAATATCTGCAATGAGAGGGATGGAGATCTGCTGCCGGATTGACCCAATCGCCTCGGCTGCTGCCATGTCCGGAACCGCCACCCGAATCAGTTCACAACCAGCCTCTTCAAGCCCCCTTATCTGGGTAACTGTTGCGATCACGTCCCGGGTATCAGTATTGCACATGGACTGCACAGAGATCGGTGCATCACCACCGACAGCTACCTCACCGATATAAATCTGTTTTGTTTTCTTTCGTTGAATCATAATAAATACAGGAAAAGGAAAAAGTGAAGAGGAAAAGAACATCACCACCTACCTTTTCCCTATTCCCTATTCCTTTTCACTTTTTTTAAATTAATCTCAGCCTCCGAGGCACGGACATAGAGAGGGGCGGCCGTGGCCGGATCCATGGTCTCTCCTGCGGCCATCTGCTCTGCCGCCAGAAATCCAACCCGGGTGGCCCTGGGGCTGCTTAAAGATGCGGGAATCAGTTGCACGCTCTTGATGGCGGCAAAGAGATCATAGTATTCATCCACTCCGGGACCTGCCAGGATGACCGGTTCCTGGATTCTGTCCGCCAGCATTTCCGGGCGTATCACCTCAGCCGGGGTGATCTGCTCCGGCCTGCCGTTGTTATCAGGCTGGTAACAGGCGGCATATACCTCCTGTTTACGGGCATCAAGCAGACACCAGAGCGGCCGGTCAATGACCGGGCAAGACAGGGATATTACATCAAGGGTTTGCACACCCAGAAACGGAACACCGGTAGAAAAAACAATTCCCTTGGCAGCAGCCATGCCGATACGCAGGCCGGTAAAGGATCCTGGACCAAGGCTGACAGCGACCCCGTCCACATCCGGCCACTCCACTCCGGCAGCCTTCATTATCCAGTCCACTGAACCCAGCAAACGCCTGGAATGGGTGACCTCCGGCTGGGCCGTAGCCTCGGCCAGCAGACGACCACCTTCCACACCACCACGGGTCAGCGACACACTGCCGCATCCGGTGGCGGTTTCAATGGCCAAGATCAGAGAGCGCCCAGCCATCGCTGCACAATTCTTGCGATATCATTATAAAAGACAAAGAGCATTAACGAGCCAAGCAATGCAATGCCCATCTTCTGGCCCACAATCATAGTCTGCTCACTGAGCGGCTTGCGGCGAATAGCCTCAAGGCTTAAGAAGACGAGATGGCCGCCGTCAAGGATCGGAATGGGCAGCAGGTTGAGCACCCCAAGGTTAACCGATAACAGTCCCATGAAATAGAGCAGATTCATCCAGCCTGCCTCTAACTGCTGACCGGCAATCTCGGCAATACGAATCGGTCCACCCAACTCGGATGCGGGTATCACACGTTGAAAAATTTTCACAATGCCCATAATCGTCAGGTAGATCAGGTTCCAGGTCTGGATAAAGGCTGCCTTGACAGCCTCAAGCAGGGACACCTTCTCATATTCGACTTCATCGGAACGGGTAATACCCAGCATATAGCGCTCACCCACATCCTCACCAAACAGATTTTTCACCTTTTCCATGGCAGGCGTAGCCTTGATGGTCAGTGTTTTTCCGTCCCGGTCGATCACCAGATGGACCTGCTCTCCCCCACAATCCCTGATCAGCTCGGAGACCTGGATCCAGGATTGTGTCTCCTGCCCGTCAATGGACAATATTACGTCACCTGCCGCAAGACCTACCTTTTCAGCCACCGATCCAGGCGTCACCTGGCCGATCAGGCTTGAATCCACGGGCCCTGGCAGTCCGGCAAAAACGAACATGAGCAAAAAAATAAACACGGCAAAAAGCAGGTTAAACAGGGGGCCGCCAAAGACAATGCCGAAACGCTGCCAGACTGTTTTATGGGAAAAGGAAACCCCTTTCTCTTGATCGGAGATCTCATCTCCAGGATGTTCACCAAACATCTTCACGTATCCGCCCAAGGGAAAGGCAGAGAGCAGATACTCGGTATCACCCCATTTTTTACCGACAACCTTATTGCCGAACCCCACGGAAAACTTCAATACCCGCACTCCAAAGAGCTTGGCAAACAAAAAATGCCCTAATTCATGGACAAAGATCAGGACACCAAGGACAACAATAAAAGATATCAGTGAATTCATAATTAATCGGAAAAATATTTTTTAAAACTGACAGGAAAGAGGGAAACATCGTAATCCCCTTCTTCCTTTTCACTCTTCTCTCTTCCCTTTTCCCTTTTCCCTGGCTCTCTTTTCTATTTCCTGACCGGCAAACTCGCGCGCCTGGGCATCTGCCGCCAGGATGGTATCAAGATCCAGGTCGTCACCACTATCGATACGGTCCAGAGTCGCGGCGACCACGGCGGTAATGTCGGTAAAGCTGATTTCTTCATTAAGAAATGCAGCCACTGCTATCTCGTTGGCTGCATTAAGTACGGCCGGTTTCACACCTCCCTCTTTCATGACATCAAAGGCAAGGCGCAGGGCCGGAAACCGCTCATAATCAGGTTTTTCAAAACTTAAATTCCCGCAATCGGACAAACTGAGCCGGGACAACCCCAGTTCAATACGTTCAGGATAGGACAAGGCATAGGCAATGGGAATACGCATATCCGGGATTCCCAGCTGGGCCACCACAGATCCGTCAATAAACTCCACCAGGGAGTGAACAATGGACTGGGGATGCACCACCACCCGGATCTGATCGGCAGCAACATCAAAAAGCCAGCGAGCCTCAATCACCTCCAAGCCCTTATTCATCAGGGTTGCAGAATCAATGGAAATCTTACGCCCCATATCCCAGTTGGGATGATCCAGTGCCTGGGCAGGAGTGACCGAGGCCAGATCTTCTCTCGCCATAGCACGAAAAGGTCCACCGGATGCGGTGAGAATAATCATGCCCACATCTCTACGCCTGCCGGCCTCCAGTGCCTGGAAAATAGCGGAATGTTCAGAGTCGATGGGCAGCAGGGCTACCCCGCTCTCCTGCACCGCCTGCATAACCAGGCGTCCGGCCATAACCAGGGTTTCTTTATTGGCAAGCCCTATATCCTTGCCTGCAGCAATGGCATCCAGAGTGGGCAGGAGTCCCACGGCCCCGACCACGGCAGAGACCACCATTTCAGCAGCGTCAACAGTTGCCGTTTTACGGTTACCATCGCTGCCGCAAAAAATCTTCTGCCGGTATTTGGGAGGCAGCATATCTGCCAGTGGCGCAACCGAGGATTCGTCGGCAACCGAGATGCACTCGGGCTCAAACTCCAACACCTGTGCTGCAAGTTCCTTGATATTCTTCCCTGCGGACAGACCGACAATACGAAAGCGGTCCGGGAACATGCGGACAACAGCCAGCACATTTTTCCCTATGGAGCCGGTGGAACCGAGCAGAGAGAGCGTTTTCATTAAAGGACTCCGAAATAGAGAAGCGCGTACAGCAACGGTGCTGTAAGGAGCAGGCTGTCAATGCGGTCAAGTAAGCCGCCATGGCCGCCCAGAATTGTACCGGAATCCTTAACACCCGTACCGCGCTTGATAATCGACTCGGTCAAGTCACCGGCAATACCGATCCCGGACAATACCGCAGCTGCCGGCGCAAGCTTGAAACTGTTGACCCCGGGCAGCAGAAAACAGGCCAGTATCACGGCCGTAATTACAGCGGCAACTATACCGCCAATGGCACCGTTTATGGTCTTGCCCGGGCTGATATTTGGGCAGAGTTTACGTTTGCCGAAGGCACGGCCCGCATAGTAGGCTCCGGTATCGGACCCGGCAGTGATGGCTGTTAGCAACAGCAGCCAGGAGGCGCCGTCAGGCAAAAAACGAATCAGTACCAGGTGTCCACTGCACAGGGATATATAAAAGACGCCAAAGCCTGCACTGGTCAAAAAGGAAAGTACATCATCCAAACGGGTATACGATGTGAGGACCAGAAAAACGAGCCCAAGCAGGCTCAAGTAGCCCCCGATCAGCATACCCGTGGCCGAACCTGCAAAAACGGCCACAACCGGCAGCGAACAGATACCAATCACCAGGACCATGGTTCCGGAACCGGGAGCAGTACCAATCATGCGAAAATACTCAGTCAGACCGATTACCGCCCCCAGAGTAATGATCAGCCAGAAAAACAAGGGAGGCGCCAGGAAGAGCAGCAGCACCCACAGCACGACCATAAGCAAACCCGGTATCACTCGTCCCATGAAAATTTCATCCTAATTGGTGGACCATCTGCGGCATCATATCTTCATACGGTTGTTATCGCCCGCATAGGGAGGAAATCCCATAACAAAAACCCTATTTACTCTCTAGCTGACCGCCGGTTCGACCAAAACGACGCTGGCGGTTGCCAAAGGCCTTTATAGCCTCCAGGAATTGTGATTTTCGAAAATCCGGCCACATCGTATCGGTGAAATAAATTTCAGCATACGAGAGCTGCCAGAGCAGAAAGTTGGACAAACGATGTTCACCACCTGTACGGATCAACAGGTCAGGATCGGGCTGGTCTGCAGAGTAGAGATTATCGCTAAGCAGTTGCTCGTCTATATCCCGGACATCCAGGACCCCGGCACTACACTTGCGGGCAATCTCCTGCACTCCGGCAATGATCTCGGTCCGGGAACCATAACTGAGCGCCAGGTTCAACCGCATGCCCATACAGTCTATTGTCTCGGCCATTACCTGATCCAGTACCTGGTGTACATCTTCAGGCAAACGATGCTTCTGACCAAAACAATCCAGTCGGATTTCATTTGTTTTCATATTGTCCAGCTCAACCTGTAGATAGGTCTTAAGCAGAGACATGAGACCCTTTACCTCAAAGCCGGGACGATGCCAATTTTCAGTTGAAAAGGCATACAGGGTCAGATGCTTGACCCCGATCTCGCGGGCAGTCTCAACAACGGCTCGCACGGAATCCACCCCGGCTTTGTGGCCGAAAAGCCTGGGCCGTTTGCGCTGCTGGGCCCATCGTCCGTTGCCATCCATGATAATGGCGACATGGGCTGGAACCGGATCAATTTCAAGCTGCGACTCCTGCATGAAGACGACGGGAGGTTATACCTCCATCACCTCTTTTTCCTTACCTGCGGCAACCTCATCAATCTGGCTGATAAAGGCATCAGTGGCTTTCTGGGCCTCTTCCTGTAGACGGAACATGTCGTCTTCCGAAATATCCTTATCCTTTTTCATCTTCTTGAGACTGTCGTTTGCCTCACGACGAACATTACGGACCGCAACCTTGAACTCTTCGGCAATCTTTTTGACCTGCTTGACCAGTTCCTTACGGCGCTCTTCAGTAAGTTGGGGAATGGTAAGGCGAATCACCTTGCCGTCATTGGCCGGAGTCAGGCCGAGGTCCGAGGAAAGAATGGCCTTTTCAATCACCGGCAGCATCTGCGGATCCCAGGGCTGAATAACAATCAGCCGGCTCTCCGGGATGGTCATGGTACCCACCTGATCGACAGGCAGCTTAGAGCCATAGGCATCCACCTTGATTCCATCCAGCAGGGCCAGGGAGGCGCGACCGGTCCTGATCCTAACCAATTCCCGTTTCAGAGCCTCCACACTTGCCTCCATCTTCTTATTGACCTGATCGACAACATCGTTCGCCATGACTTCCTCCATTTTTTTAAGCTATCAACTGTCAGGTATCAGGAGTCAGTTGCAAAGTAAACTACACGCTCTCAAATACCCGTTAACTGCTGACGGCTGATACCTGATACCTTTTTATCCAGTAATCAAAGTTCCCATATCCTCACCAGCTGCTGCCCGGGCAATATTGCCGGCCTTTTTCATGTTAAAGACAAAAACAGGCAGGTTGTTGTCACGGGCAAGGGAGATCCCTGCTGCGTCCATGACCCGCAGTTCATCCTGCAGCACTCTTGTATAGGTGAGCCGATCAAAACGGATTGCATTTTCATCCTTTTCCGGATCGCGATCATACACTCCATCCACCCGGGTGGCCTTCATAAGCACATCGGCCTGGATCTCAAGGGCTCGGAGTACTCCTCCTGTGTCAGTAGTAAAATAGGGGTTGCCTGTGCCGGCGGCAAAGATAACCACCCTGCCCTCTTGCAGGTGTTCCAGAGCACGGGCACGGACGTAAGGTTCACATACATTACGCATTGTGATAGCCGACATCACCCGGCAGGGAACACCAACCTTCTCCAGGCCATCCTGCATGGCAAGGGCATTAATCACTGTGGCCAGCATACCCATGTTGTCTGCAGATGCGCGGTCCATACCGCCTGCCGCACCGGAAACACCACGAAAAATATTACCCGCTCCAATCACCAACCCCATCTGAACGCCACCTTCATGGACCGACCGGATTTCCCGTGCGACAAATTCAATCATCTCGGAACTGATGCCGTAGGAACCTTCGCCCATCAGGGCTTCACCGCTGATTTTCAGGAGAATACGTTTATACTGCATTCTGAAGCACCTCCGGAGACGATGTAGATTGTTTCGATTGTTTGAAAGGATGGTGTCTAATGCCGTTTACATAAAAGCACTTGTTATTAAAAAAAAAAATCAAAAGCAGCAGTAATTATTGTTCACCACAGAATGCACAGAGGATACAAAGATTATTTTTGGAAATTTTCTGTGCTCTCTGTCTCTACTATGTTTATAATACCTTTTGATGATTGATTTTTTCCTTTGACAAAAATCATAAGTGACTGTACGGAAAGGCAAACGTAAACTCCGTAAAGTGCCTGTGACGACTGCCGAGAAACCGGCAGTCGAAAGACATTAGTTATGCGCCGATCTGAAAACGGGCAAAACGTTTAACAGAGATATTCTCGCCCATCTTGGCGATCAGCTCGTTGAGCAGATCCTGGATGGTAAGGTCTGGGTTTTTGACAAATTTTTGATCCATGAGACAAATCTCGGACAAAAACTTTTCAATCTTGCCGGAAACGATCTTCTCGATGATATTGTCAGGCTTGCCGGACTCTTTGGCCTGGTTGATGTATATTTCCTTCTCACGCTCAACCATCTCGGCCGGAACCTCTTCCCGAGTAACGGACACCGGACTGACAGCGGCCACATGCATGGCGATATCTTTGGCAAATGCCTGGAAGTCATCGGTCTTGGCAACAAAGTCGGTCTCGCAACCAACCTCGACCATAACGCCGAGCTTGCTACCCGCATGAATATAACACTCGACAACCCCCTCGGAGGTGACCCGGTCAGCACGCTTGGCAGCAACCGCAAGGCCCTTCTGCCGCAACAGATCTACAGCTTTTTCCAGATCACCCTCGGTCTCACCCAGGGCTCTCTTACAATCCATCATGCCGGCATTGGTCTTGTCACGCAGTTCTTTGACCATCTGGCTGGTAATTTTCACGGTATATTCTCCTTTCAACAAAAATGATATAGCTGGGTATGCTCATGCGCCCTACCCGATGTATTTTGTAACACAGTTCATCGGGGGCAACCAATTTGGTTAACCCACTGACTTGTAAAAATTTACCAGTGGTTCAGCAATGCGTGATCAAGCCCTTCAATTATAGTCCCGTAAATCGGAGTCTACGCTTACCTGCAGGGGTTGTGCACGTGCTGATGGGTGCTGGTGAAATCTTACTGTATCTTAATCCTTTTACGAGAGAAGGGGCTTGACAAAAAGCCCCTTCAAATAATCAATATAATTTTTAGCAGGGAAATTATTCTGACGGTTTCTCCTCAGCGCTCTCTGCCGGTGCAGCTTCTTCAATGCTCTCTGCCGGTGCAGCTTCTTCAGTGCTCATTGCCGCTTCAAGTTCTTCCACGCCGGCATCTTCCTCCTCACCACGTCGTACCTTGCCTTCGATTACGGCATCGGCAAGTTGAGAGGCAATCAGCTTGATGGCACGGATAGCATCGTCATTGCCGGGGATAATACAATCAATCCCATCGGGATCACAGTTGGTATCGGTCAGGGCAACTACGGGGATATTCAATTTCCTGGCTTCGCCAACAGCAATCTCTTCTTTACGGGGATCAATAACAAACAGGACATCAGGCAGCACACGCATATCTTTAATACCACCGATATTGCGGTCCAGCTTTACCCGCTCCTTTTCCATCTTCAGGATTTCTTTTTTGGGAAAGCGGTTAATGGAACCGTCTTCTTGCATGGCCTCGATCTTTTTCAACCGGTCAACGGAATGCTTGATGGTCTGGAAGTTAGTCATCATACCACCGAGCCAGCGGTGATTGACAAAGAACATTCCACAACGCTCCGCCTCTTCCCTGATAATAGCCTGGGCCTGACGCTTGGTTCCGACAAACATCACCGTGCCGCCATCGGCAACCACATCAAAAATGTAGCCATACGCCTTGCGGAACAGTTTCATGGTCGCATCAAGGTTTACGATATGAATACCGTTACGCGGACCGTAAATATAGGGTTTCATCTTCGGGTTCCAGCGCCTGGTCTGGTGACCAAAATGCAGACCAGCCTCTAACATCTGCCGCATTGTTACTCGTGTTGCCATTGTTTTCTCCACAATTTATGGTTATTCCTCCACCCCAATGTCCGATTCCAAAAAGGAACACCAAAGGACGTAAACGGGATGTGTGTAGTTATCGCCCGGCACATTGCCAGGACCTTTATCAACGTAAACATCGTTTTTTACCACATCTACATCAACACGGCAAGCAAATCTGATTGAAAATCAGGAAAGAAATGAGGGAGAAAAGTTGTGGTTCAACCGGGGATCTTAACCAATCACAGGGTTCATAACTATGAAATACCAGCTACTCCATGAGTATAAGTGATCACAGGGTGCCGAAGATTTGTGTAGGTAAGCGAATACTCCGTGTGGTACCCGAGATCAGTTACGGCGGATAAGGGTCCTGCGATCTCCCAGAACATGGAGCAGCCAGTCAAAGCCGAACTTAAGCAGTTCGAAGTCATCTCCTTCAATACGCCGACGTCGGTCACGGTCCAACCGGTAGACGGAGAGCAGCTTATGCTGCTGCGTGTAGGAACGAAAAGCGTCAAGATTATAACAGACCATAAACGCCAACTGCTGGCGGGGCCCGGCCTGCCCCTCACCCTGCCAGGGGTTAGTGACAAAAAAAGCATCTACCTCTGCCCACATGTCATTGAGCAGATTGTATTCCAGCAGGTGCTGCTGTCGCTCCCACTGTTTTACAGTGTAGAAATGATCCTCAAGATGTCCCTTGCAGTAAGGATGCTCGGTTTTGAAATAATGGCTTTTGAGCTGCCCACGTTTGCTGCTTTTTTCCACAGCTCGTTCAAGCGGGTAAGTGCGGCAGGCGGAAGGTCGATCTGCATACACGGAACACCCCTCTTTAATAAGAAATGGACAGGGATAGTTCTCGCTGTCCACCATATTAAGCATCACGGCGGGAAAGTAGGGATGAACGCCCTGGCCGATGGAGGTGTACTGCTCCATAAACTCTGCTGAATGCAGACCAAGATGATTCTTTAACCGCAGCACATCCACAGGAAAAAGCCGCAGCTCCACCTTGTGACAACAGACAAGATAACAGCTTACCCCGGGGTGACAACGAAACTGGAAAGGCTGCCCTCCAATGGCGGTTCTCTCAGAACCGGATTGCAATTTATTATCAATCATGGGCAACCACGATAAAAAAAGGTCGGTATGACGAAATGCATCATACCGACCTTGAGTTTATCAATACGGTGAGGGGAAGTCGTCAGTTGCACTTATTCCTCATCGTCTGTATCTGCGATCTCTTCAACTGCTTCCTCATACCCGACCAGCTCAACAATAGCCATGGGAGCAGCATCGCCGTAACGGTTACCGGTGCGGATAATCCGGGTGTAGCCACCCTGCCGGTCCGTGTACTGACTGCTGATTTCATCAAAAAGTTTAGCTACGATCCCCTTGGAACGGATATAGGCCATGGCCTGTCTGCGAGCATGAAGGTCGCCCCGTTTACCCAGAGTAATCATCTTCTCCGTTACCCGTCGGGCCTCTTTAGCCTTTGGCACCGTCGTAACGATACGCTCGTGCTCAAGTAGAGAAGTCACAATGTTACGCAGCATGGCCTTGCGATGTGCGGCCGTGCGATTGAGCTTTCTACCCGCTTTTCTATGTCTCATTTTCTATCCTTGTATGCTATCAAATCAAAAGGCGCTGCAAAAAAATACAGGATCAGCCCTCATCATTTCCCTCTTCACGTTCGTTAGGTGGAACCCACCCCTCGTGACTCATGCCGAGGGTCAACTCGTGCTGCGAAAGTAATGCCTTGATCTCATTAAGTGATTTACGACCAAAATTCTTTGTCTTAAGCATCTCGGCATCGGTTTTCTGTACCAGTTGACCAATATATTGAATATTGGCGTTCTTTAAACAGTTAGCCGAACGAACAGAGAGCTCAAGATCCTCAACATTCTTATCAAGAAAGACAGGATAGTCGGCACCCTCACCCTCACCATCAGGCAACTCAGGAGCAACCGCTTCCTGCTCGTCAAAATTGACAAAAATGGTCATCTGTTCCTTAAGAATCTTTGCTGCATAGGCCAGCGCATTCTCGGGTAGAACAGATCCGTCTGTCTCAATTTCAATGGTTAACCGGTCAAAGTCCGTCTGCTGACCGACACGGGCCTGGCTGACAACATATTGAAGCCGACGAATGGGAGAGAAAGCCGCATCAATGGGGATGACCCCAATGGGTTGGTCTTCTCTTTTGTTACGTTCTGCAGGAATATAGCCCTTACCCCACTGGACCTCAAGTTCAGCACGAAACGTTGCGTTCTCACCGGTAATAGTACAGATCTGCTGGTCAGGGTTCATTACCTCAACAGAGGAACCACCATTGATATCACCGGCAGTAACCGGCCCTGGTACGGACTTTTCAATGACTACGGTCCTTGTTTCAGGATTGTTCAGTTTGAGCCGAACCTGTTTCAGGTTAAGGATAATGTCTGCCACATCCTCGTGTACACCCTCTATAGTAGTAAATTCATGCAGAGCCTCGTCCATTTTGACCGAGGTTATAGCTGCACCCCTGATCGAAGACAACAGAATCCTGCGCAGAGAATTACCAATAGTTGCTGCAAAACCACGCTCAAAAGGCTGGCAGATAAATTTGCCGTACGTGTCCGTATGGCTTTCCCTGGTTACCTCCAGGCGATCCGGAGTAATGAGTTCATGCCAATTTTTGTAAAAGGGATTGTCATCCCGAATTTCCTGTGCCATGCAATACCTGATCGCTTGAATTTACTTGGAGTACAACTCGACGATAAGTTGTTCCTGAATCGGCATGGTAATCTCATCCCGATTGGGCATAGCCTTAACCGTGCCCTGGAAATTTCCCTTGTTAAGCTCAAGCCAACTGGGAACACCTCGACGGGCAACACCTTCAAGGTTTTCTGTAATCAAAGCGTTCTTGCGGCTCTTTTCCTTCAGGGTAATAACATCACCGGGCTTAACCTGATAGGAAGGGATATTCACTTTTTTACCACCAATCTGAAAGTGATTATGCCGGATCAACTGCCTTGCCTGGTCACGGGACCCGGCAAAACCAAGCCTGTAGACGACATTATCAAACCGACGCTCCAGCATGGTCAGCAGATTCAAGCCTGTAACGCCTTTTGCCTGGTCAGCGAGGTGAAAATAACGGCGAAACTGGCCTTCCAGCATTCCGTACATATGCTTTACCTTCTGCTTCTCACGCAGCTGAACAGCATAATCAGATACCTTGCGGAATCGATTCTGTCCGTGCTGTCCGGGTGCGTATGCACGACGCTCAAATGAACATTTATCAGAATAGCAACGCTCTCCCTTTAAAAACAACTTCAGGTTTTCCCGCCTACACATCCGACAGGATGCTCCTGTATATCTAGCCACTTAATCCTCCAAAAATATCGGTATCGGTTTTACGCAGCGATCAGCAAACAGCTGGCTGCGACCGTACAAGCAACTCTGTTGAGTTGACTACACCCGCCTGCGTTTAGGCGGTTTACAACCGTTATGCGGAACCGGGGTTACATCAACGATCTTGCTGACATCAAGATTAGCAGTGGTCATGGCACGCAGGGCGGCCTCACGTCCTGGTCCCGGTCCCTTGACCCTGATCTCAACCTTACGAATACCGTGTTCCTTTGCCTTTGCAACAGCATCACTGAGCGCATTCTGGGCTGCAAACGGAGTGGATTTACGAGATCCTTTGAAACCAATTACTCCGGCACTGGACCAGGCAATCACATTGCCCTGCCGGTCGGAAATGGTAATCACGGTGTTGTTAAATGTTGAATAAATAAAAATAATTCCTTCAGGAATATTTTTCTTTTCGCGACGCTTTGATTTAACAGCGCCTTTCTTTCCCTTTGCCATGTCTACTCCAAAAGTAGTAACACCTATCACCTGAGGTGACGGAATATAACAAATTATTTCTTGCGTACTGCTGCGCCGCGTTTAGGTCCCTTGCGGGTTCGGGCATTTGTCTTTGTGCGCTGTCCGCGACATGGAAGCCCCTGACGATGTCGCCTACCGCGATAGGTTCCAAGGTCAACCAGACGTTTGATATCCATAGCTACTTCACGACGACGATCACCTTCGACTAGATAGTCGGCTTCAATGACCTTTCTGATCCTGGTGACATCATCACCGCTCAGATCATCGGAATTCATCTGGTAGGGCAGATCTACCTGGTCCAGAATCTTACGAGCTGAGGTGAGCCCAATACCAAAAATATAGGTAAGGGCGCGATCCATATGTTTGTTTCGTGGTAAATCTACACCTGATAAACGTGCCAAGACTCTACTCCTTATCTAAAAACGCAATGCTGACAGCAAATCAAGATTATCCCTGACGCTGTTTGTGCTTTTTGTTTTTGCAGCTGACCCGAACAACGCCTTTGCGTTTGTGAATTTTACAGTCACTGCACATCTTTTTTACCGAAGACCGTACCTTCATGATCTCTCTCCTATACAATCCCGGTCAAGCTACCGTTTACCCTTTCCGCCGCCTTTGGCGCGAAAGGTCACCCGCCCCCTGGTCAAATCATAGGGAGAAAGTTCAACGGTTACCCGGTCACCGGGAAGAATTTTAATATAGTGCATGCGCATCTTGCCGGAGATGTGCGCTAGAACCTTATGCCCGTTTTCAAGCTCAACGCGAAACATTGCATTTGGCAGGGGTTCAATAATGGTTCCTTCTACTTCAATGGCTTCTTCTTTTGCCATAGTTACCATCCATTATTTTTGTCAGAGCAAAAATTAGTATTATATATCGGACAATGATTTTTTTTACAACTTTTTTTCACTGACCAGTCAATAAAATAAAAAAAGAACCCTGAAGGGCCCCGTTACTATACTTCCAGGATGAGGAACGATTGACTATGTTTCCCCTTCCCTCCTACTGAGAACCAGTGGTCCATCTGCAGTGGCTGCAACCGAATGTTCAAAATGAGCAGAAGGTTTGCGGTCGGCAGTAATTACGGTCCATCCGTCCTTGAGGACTTTTACTTTATGGGTACCCACATTGACCATCGGCTCAATGGCGATCACCATCCCATCCAAAACCCTTGGTGACGCCTGTTTCTGTACATAGTTGGGGACCTCTGGCCCTTCGTGAAGACTGATGCCGATACCATGGCCAACAAACTGCCGAACAACAGAAAAACCGAATTTTTCGACATGCTCCTGCACTGCCCTGGAAATATCAGATATACGGTTACCAACACGGACCTGGTTGATGCCCCGCTCAAGTGCTTCCCGTGTCACTGTGAGCAGTTTTTCATTTTCTTCAGAGATTCTGCCAACAGGAATAGTTACTGCGGAATCTCCATAAAAACCTTTATACCTGGTCCCGAAATCAACAGAGACGATGTCTCCTTCACGCACCTTTACCTTGCTCGACGGTATACCATGTACAACCTGCTCGTTTATGGAAATACAGAGGCTGCCGGGAAATCCACGATATCCTTTAAAGGCTGGTTCCGCACCATGATCTCGGCAATACTCTTCCGCCCACTTATCCATCTGCATAGTGGTAAGGCCGGATCTCATATTTTTCTGGAGCAGGCTCAAGACACCGGCTACAATACGATTGGCCTGCTGCATAATCTCGATCTCTGCAGCCGTTTTAACCGTAATCGACTTTTCCTGGTTTCCTGCCACGCCGACCTCAGCGTCTCCCCTTGATCTTACCAGCCTTCATAAACCCTTCGTAGTTACGCATTACCAGGTGCGACTCAATCTTTGAGATAGTATCAATTGCAACACCGACAACAATAAGCAGCGCAGTACCACCGAAATAAAAGGGTATATTGAATTTACTGATAAGCAGGGTCGGCAGCACACAGACTGTACCCAGGTAAATAGCACCAACCACGGTGAGCCTGGTCAAGACCTTGTCGATAAACTCTGATGTCTTCTTGCCCGGCCTGATACCGGGAACAAAACCGCCGTTCTTTTTCAGATTTTCTGCCACATCATCCGGGTTAAAGGTTACAGCGGTATAGAAAAAACAGAAAAAGACGATCATTCCAACGTATATTATATAGTAATAGATCGTCCCGGGTGAAAGGGCCGCAGATACCTGCTGCACCCAGTCAATCTGGATAAATGATCCAATGGTTGCCGGAAACATCATAATCGATGAGGCAAAAATCGGGGGAATAACACCGGAAATATTAATTTTAAGCGGCAGATGTGATGACTGGCCTCCATATACTTTCCTGCCCACTACACGCTTGGCGTACTGGATCGGAATTCTGCGCTGGGCAGTTTCAAAAAATACGATGATGGCGACAACACCAAACATCATCAGCAGCATGATCGGCACAAAGATCATCGGGATTTCGCCGGACTTGATCAGCTGAATCGAGTTAACTATAGCAGCAGGCATCCTGGCGATAATACCGGCATAGATGATAAGCGAAATACCGTTACCGATACCTCTTTCGGTCATCTGCTCACCAAGCCACATAATAAAAGACGTACCGGCTGTTAGTGTCAGCACGGTCATCAGCTTAAACTCAATACCGGGTACCATGACGATGGCTGCGCCGCCCGGACCGGTCATACCTTCCAGTCCGGAGGCAATAAAAAAGCCCTGAATAATGGATAGGCCGACCGTACCGTATCGAGTATACTGGGTAATCTTTCGCCGTCCGGCCTCCCCCTCTTTCTTCAGGGTTTCAAGCTGAGGTATGACAACCGTCAGCAGCTGGATGATAATAGATGCCGAGATATACGGCATGATGCCTAGGGCAAAAATGGAAAAGTTTTCCAATGCACCACCGGAAAACATATTGAACATGCCGAACAACGTGCTTGCATGCTGCTGAAAAAAAGCAGAAAGGGCTTCACCGTTGATACCGGGGGTGGGAATCTGCACACCCATCCGGTATACCATCAACATCAGCAGGGTAAAGATTACCCTTCTGCGAAGTTCAGGAATGTTAGCAGCACTGGCAAGTCCGCTCATGTTTTATTCCTTAATGGTGCCACCGGCAGCCACGATCTTATCGCGGGCCGACTTACTGACCTTGTCGACTTCCAGTGTCACGGCTTTGTTAATCTCACCATTTGCAAGTACTTTGACCAAGGCGTCTTTTTTCTTGATCAGTCCGGCCGCAAGCAATGTTTCACGGTTAACAACGGCACCGGAATCGAACCTGTTAAGATCAGTTAGGGAAACTATACTATATTCCCTTTTAAAAATGTTGGTAAAACCGCGTTTAGGCAAACGACGATGCAAGGGCATCTGACCACCTTCAAAACCGGGTTTGACACTATAGCCTGAACGGGAAAGGGCACCCTTGTGACCACGACCGGCTGTCTTGCCGAGTCCTGACCCCTGGCCGCGCCCGACACGCTTCCTGCCCTTGCGCGCACCAATACTAGGCGACAGATTATTAAGCCTGAGCATGTTTATTCCTCCACCCGTATCAGATGCTGAACTTTTCTGATCATGCCTCTGATCTCAGGGGTATCTTTTCTGGTAACGGTCTTCTCCATTCTGGTAAGGCCCAAGCCCACCAGGGTGGCACGAATCTTCTTCGTGCTGCCGATGCCGCTCTTTACCTGGGTAACTGTTACTGTATCACTCATGATTCAACCAATGCCGACCAAATTCGGATTATAAAAATTCAATATTTGCTAAAAAGTGCAATGAAAGCCGATGCACGACAGTATAAGGTGTTATGCCACCATGTCTTCAACCTTCAAGCCGCGCAGTCTGGCAATTTCTTCTGCAGAGCGAAGTCTCCTCAGTCCGTCAATCGTAGCCTTGGCCAGATTGTGAGGATTATTTGATCCCAGACATTTTGTCAGGATATTCTTTACTCCTGCGGCCTCAAGGACTGCACGTACTGCGCCACCGGCAATAACACCGGTACCGTCGGATGCGGGTTTCAGCATGACCTTGCCGGATTTGAACTTACCGTCAATCGCATGTGGAATTGAAACATCGGTAAGCGACACACGCTGCATGTCCTTTCTTGCCCGCTCAACACCTTTGCGAATGGCCTCAGGAACCTGGTTCGCCTTGCCCAGTCCATATCCTACTTTTCCATTACCGTCACCAACAACGACAATAGCACTGAAACTGAAACGGCGACCACCTTTAACAACCTTGGCAACACGGTTGATAAAGACAATTTTTTCTATGAAATCGTCCTGGTTACTGTCTTTACCACGTTTAAAATCAGCCACAAAACACTCCCGTTGGATTTTCGTTTATACTAAAAGTCCCATGCCGACCTGAGCCCCTGCACAACGCAACACGATGCTGCAGACTATAACTCTGACTGTGGCCCGGTACTTTTATAACATTATGAATCTGATGATTAAAGCTTCAAGCCGCCTTTACGAGCGCCTTCGGAAAGTGCTTTAACACGACCGTGGTACAAGTTACCGCCACGATCAAAAACAACCTGCTCAATACCGGCTTCCTTGGCCTGTTTAGCGACCTGTTCACCGACTCTCCCGGCCTGTTCACACTTGTCCCCCAGATCAGAGCCATCGAATTCTTTATCTCCGGTCGACATTGCAACCAGGGTTGCCTGCTTTGTATCATCGATGATCTGCACGTACATGTGGCGGTTACTGCGAAATACCCGCATGCGAGGACATTCGGCAGTACCGAATATCTTTTTACGAATCCTCTTAATACGTTTACCGCGTGCAATTAACTTACGACTTTTATGTGCCATGATGCTACCACTTGATCCTTAAAAATTAGGCTGCTGCGCCTGTCTTACCGGCCTTACGGACAATATGCTCATCAATATAGCGTATCCCTTTGCCCTTGTATGGTTCAGGTTTACGAATTTGACGAATCCTTGCAGCTACCTGCCCGACCAATTCCTTGTCAATACCGCCCACAGTGATGATGTTGTCCTTGTCTATATCGGCGGATATACCCTCGGGAAGTTTAAATTCCACGGGATTTGAATAACCGACATTAAGGACAAGTGTAGAACCCGATACCTTACCCCGGTAACCAACCCCCTCAACCACAAGCTTTTTCTCAAACCCTTTATCAACACCGATGACCATATTATTGATCAGGGTACGGGTCAATCCCCAGAACGCCATTACGCGCTTACTATTCCCTTTGGGGCTGAGAACCAACAGGTTATCTTTCTGCTTGATCTCCACCTCAGGCCGGATATCCCGCTCAAGAGCGCCCTTACCGCCGGTGACCTTAACATGGGTACCTTTGAGCTCTACCTTAATGCCCGCGGGCAAAGGAATCGGCTCTTTACCAATTCGTGACATAGTATTCTCCTCGCGTCAAAGAGTGGGGCTACCAGACTTCACAGAGAAGTTCACCGCCGATGTTCCGCCGTCTGGCTTCACGATCGGAAATCACTCCCTGAGATGTCGTTAATATGCCAACACCAAGACCGCTCATGACCTTGGGAATACGCCCACTTTTTTTATACTGACGCAGACCGGGTTTGGACACACGGCGAATGCCGGTTATTACCTTCTCATTGTCGGGTCCGTATTTAAGATCGACCCTCAAGGTGCCCTGGACCCCCTGATCAATAATTTGATAGTCCCTGATATAGCCCTCTTCTTTCAAAACCTTGGCTACACTGACCTTGAGTTTTGATAACGGCATTTCGACCGCTTCAAAATTGGCACGGACACCATTTCTGATTCTGGTCAGGAAATCCGCCAGCGGATCACTCATCGACATCGAACATTTCCTCTATGTAATAGAAAAGTCTGTAGACCTTTGTACAGGGTTTATTACCAGCTTGACTTAGTCACACCGGTAATCTGACCCTCCGATGCAAGCTTGCGAAAGCAGAGCCTGCAGCACCCGAATTTTCTCAAATATGCTCTTGGCCGTCCACAGAGCGGACAGCGGTTATATGAACGGACCTTAAACTTCTGCTTCCGCCCTGCCTTGGCAATCAGTGATTTTTTTGCCACTGCATCCTCCTGCTGTATTCAACCTTAAGGTTAGTTACTGGATTTCTTTTGTTTAAACGGCATGCCGAGCTTCTGGAGCAGGGCACGTCCTTCATCGTCTGTCCCGGCACTGGTTACAATGGTCACGTTCAGTCCCCGGATCTTGTCAATCTTGTCATAGTCTACTTCCGGGAAGATGATGTGCTCTGTAACGCCCATGGAATAGTTGCCGTTTCCATCAAATCCTTTGATGGAAACTCCACGGAAATCTCGAACCCGGGGCAGGGCAATATTGACCAGCTTGGAAAAAAAATCATACATTTTTTCCTGGCGCAGTGTTACACGTGCACCGATGGGCATTCCCTCTCGAAGTTTAAAGGTCGCAATCGACTTTCTCGCTCTGGTAACCACAGCTTTCTGGCCGGCAATAAGACTCAACTCATTTGCAGCCTTTTCAACAATCTTGGGATTCTGTACAGCCTCGCCAAGCCCCATATTGAGAACGATCTTCTCAAGTCTGGGGATTTCCATACGATTTGTATATCCGAACTCTTTCTCAAGCTGTGGCTTGCACTCGCTCTCATACTGTTCTTTCATTGTAGCCATTATCAAATACTCCGTATCCTTTAGCCAGAGGGTTACTTCTTGGAAGTTTCCATGGTCGCTCCACAGCTCTTACAAGATCGAACCTTTGTTTCATCCTCAAGAATCTTCATTCCTGTCCGCACGGTATTTGTACATTCAGGGCAGACCAGCATGAGATTAGAGATGTGAACAGAGGCCTCCCGATCAATGATCTGGCCCGGCTGTTGAGCATCGACTGGCTTCTGGTGTTTCTTGATCATGTTGATCCGTTCTACAACCGCTCGGTTTTTACTCCGATCGATTTTAAGAATCTTGCCAACCCGACCCTTATCTTTGCCGGTGATCACTTCCACCTGGTCATTTTTCCGCAGACTTGTATGTCCCTGCCGCATCTTCATTATCCTCGTTTCTCGTTGCTCGGAAATCTATGATTACAGAACTTCCGGGGCAAGAGATATAATCTTCATAAAACCAAGAGAACGCAGTTCACGGGCTACAGGGCCGAAAATACGCGTTCCAATCGGTTCGCCGGTACCTGAAAGGAGCACGGCCGCATTATCATCAAAACGGACAGTGGTGTCTTCAGGCCGTCTTATCTCCTTGGATGTCCGTACTACTACAGCATCAAGAACATCACCTTTTTTCACTTTTGCATGCGGAATGGCTTCCTTCACTGTTACAACAATAACGTCGCCAATACTTGCATAACGCCGACGACTACCGCCAAGCACCCGTATGCAGAGTACTTTCTTGGCACCTGAGTTGTCAGCGACATTAAGTACGGATTCAGTTTGAATCATGGTATCACCTGATTAACGTATCAATACGATTGAAGGCCGCTGAATATCAGACAGCACGTTCGACAATGGTCCGAACAAGCCAACGCTTGTTCTTGGAAAGTGGCCGACATTCTTCGATGAGCACGGTGTCACCGACATTACATTCATTGGCTTCATCATGGGCCATGTATTTCACCCGCTTACGTATGTACTTGCCGTACATTTTATGGCGCACTTTTCGTTCAACCATGACGACGACACTCTTGTCCATCCCGTTACTGATAACAGCACCCTGCTTCGTTTTCTTGGGTCTGGATTTCTCACTCATTCTTACAGTCCAGTGGTGTAATTATTATAGCAGGCAATTTAAGCCTGATCCTGTTCAGTCATGACGGTCCGTACGCGGGCAATTTCATTACGCAGCTGACTAAGCCGTGCAGGGTTATCAAGCTTGCGGATTCCGTGCTGAAATTTAAGCTTAAAGAAATCTTCGCGCAGGTCCAGCTCTTTTTTCCTGAGATCCTCACCACTCAATTCCCGAAGTTCTTTCGCCTTCATATCGTGGTACTCCTTGAGATGATCTTTGTCGGAAAGGGGAGTTTAAAAGCTGCAAGCCTGAGCGCCTCTATTGCCAGGTCCTCCGGGACACCCTGCAACTCATATAAAATCTTACCGGGGCGGATTACCGCAACCCAGTATTCCGGCGAACCTTTACCCTTACCCATACGGGTTTCAGCAGGTTTTTTGGTAACGGGTTTGTCAGGGAAAACCCTGATCCACATCCTGCCACCACGTTTAATTTTTCTGTTGATGGCAATACGGGCAGCCTCAATCTGTTGTGCGCTCATCCGACCACAACCGACAGCCTTTAACGCATAATCACCAAATGCGAGTTGAGATCCACGATGGGCTTCTCCGCGCATGCGGCCTTTATGTTGTTTTCTATGTTTGACTTTGCGTGGACTTAACATTATTCAACACTCCTGTTGGGGAACATCAACCTGGGACTACCGTTCCAGTGACATCTCGCTGTCTGAAAGGACTTCACCCTTAAAAATCCACACCTTGACACCGATAATACCGTACGTTGTCTTGGCTTCAGCGGTACCGTAATCAATATCAGCCCGGAGGGTATGCAGCGGTACGCGTCCTTCCTTGAACCATTCGGTTCGCGACATCTCAGCTCCACCCAATCGGCCGGCACATGAAACTTTAATGCCCTTGACACCGAAACGCAGTGCCGAATTAATTGATTTTTTCATTGCCCGCCGGAAGGCAATACGTCGCTCCAGCTGCATGGCAATATTTTCAGCAACGAGTTGAGCATCAGCTTCAGGACGGCGGATCTCCTGGATATCAATCATGCACTCTCGTCCGAACTTACGCTCAAGATCCTTTTTCAAGTTCTCAATTTCAGAGCCTTTCTTACCGATGACAATACCGGGACGGGCGGTAAACAGCTTAACCCGAATTTTCTCTCCGGTACGCTCAATGACAATCCGAGAAATGCCGGCATGATACAGTCTCTTTTTCAGGTACTTGCGTAATTTCTGGTCCTGGTACAGGTTGCTGGCATAATCCTTATCAGCATACCAGATCGATTCCCACGTCCTGGTAATGCCGAGCCGCAGCCCTATGGGATTAACTTTCTGACCCAAGGTATTCCTCCGTTCCCTCTACAGTAGATCTCAAAGACTAAAGAGCAGGCCCTTTCAGGCCTCGTCAACAACCACGGTAATGTGGCTGGTCCGTTTCAATATCCTGGT
>JAUWLT010000112.1 GCA_030613515.1 Desulfobulbaceae bacterium | reverse complement strand
TGTTACCCCACAACCGGGTCACGGTTTCCATGCAGTGCAAAAACGGCGATACCGTCCATGTCAGGAAAAGTGTACAACCAGATCCAGAGCAGGATAAAATATATTCAGTTCTGGGTTTAAAAAAACATCCGGGGAGTGTGGTGAAAACGACCATTGCAACAAAATAAAAGATGTAGTGCCATAGGGAGAGCTGACAGCACGGTAACCGATTGTAATGACTAAGTGTATTGTTTTTGAGCCGCAAAGTTGGGCTAAGTCTATCGATATGGATGAGCGATAGTTCACTATTCTCAGTCATCTTGACAGGCAAAAATATATCTATTAGTATGGTGAATGAACGTTCATTCCAAGGGGAGAGGGCTGTATGACAACAATAAATCAGCAAAAGCGTAATGACATACTGGAGGCCGCTCTGGAGCTGTTTGCCGAACACGGTTTTCATGATGCACCAATGGCTCAGCTTGCCAAGAAGTCCAATATAGCGATTGGCACAATTTATCGTTATTTCAAGAACAAAGACGAATTGATACACGAGTTATATAAAGAGGTTGATGACTCCCTGCAAAGCGCTCTTGTCCGGGAAATTGAGTCAACGAGATCTACACAACAGGAATTTGTGGATCTTATTAGCAATCTCATCCATTATCTGGCAGATCATCCACACGAGTTCAAATTTCTGGAGCAGTATTATAATTCTCCTTTTGGAATTGAAAAAAAACGTGAGAAATTTCACATTTCAGGCACCTCGGGCCAGCAGAGTGCTTTTGGGAATTTCTTTTCCAACACCACAAACAATGACATCAAATCCCTGCCACGGCATATGCTCCATGCACTGGCATTTGGACCCATAACTTTTCTGCTCCGGGATGTAACTTCGGGGCTAATAGAGCTGGACGAATCACTGATCAAAACCCTTGCGGAAGGATGCTGGGACGCCATTAAGAAATAGTGCTTCAGCCCGTCTCCTTGAGCCGTAAACCCTGTCGTTATTCATGACATTTTACACAATTTGGAGTTATTGAAATAATGAAACGAAGAACCACTACAAGACAGCCTCAATCAAACCTGTATGAAAGAAGCTTAAGACAGATTCTAACAGGCACAATTATGTATGGTTTCATACTCCTGTTTACCTTGCTGCTACTCTTCCCCCCGGCCATGGAGGCCGTAGCGGCCCCGGCAAAAAAGGAAGTACCTTTGCCGCTGGTCACGGTTGTGACTGTTGCTGAGCAGGATGTGAATCCGCCAAATGAATACGTAGGCCATGTGGAAGCAATTCAGGTGGTCGATCTGCAGGCACGAGTTACAGGGTTTCTGGAACAGGTCAATTTCAAGGAGGGGAGCGATGTCCAGGCCGGAGATATGCTCTATGGTATCGAACAGGCATCCTACCAGGCCAGGGTCGTTGCGGCCAAAGCGCGTGTGGCCAAGACACAAGCGACTCTTACCCGGGCCATCAATTATCTGAAACGGATTCAGAATGTCCGCACCGGTGGTGTGTCCGCTACTGACATAGAGTCTGCTGAAACCGACGAATTAGAGTCCAGAGCAGAGCTTCAGGAGGCCATATCGGCACTGGATATAGCTGAACTCGATCTCAGCTACACCCGGATTTCGGCACCGATCAGAGGTCGGATCGGCGCGACCTCGCTCACCATTGGCAATCTCTGCGGACCCGCTTCCGGGCCACTGGCCAAAATCGTTCAGCTTGATCCGATTCGGATCCAGTATTCTGTCAGCGAAAATGACCTCTCGGCGATCAAGATGGCCCTTAAAGATTCCTCCTCTGGACAGGCAAAGGACTTATTACGGTCACAAATCAAACTTCCCGGCGGAGAGATTCTGGATCTCTCAGGGCATGTAGACTTTGTAGATAATGTGGTGGATGCAAGCACTGGCACTATCTCCGTACGACTCGTCTTTGACAACCCTGATGGCATGTTGCTGCCAGGACAATATGTAACGGTGCTGGTCAGCCGGAAACAGGCCAGACTTCAGCCTGTGGTACCGCAAGCTGCTGTTCTGGAGGATCGAGATGGTCGTTCTGTGCTGGTGGTAAATGCTCAGAGCCAGGTGGAACAGCGTCGCATCAAGACAGGGCCCACAATCGGCACTCTCTGGGTGGTCGACTCCGGCTTAACGGCCGGGGAAAGGGTTATTGTGCAAGGCTTGCAAAAAGTGAAACCTGGACAGAGTGTCAGAATCATGAGCAATGACGAATCAAAAGGGAACTGAGTAATGATTTCACAAATTTTCATTAATCGCCCTCGCCTGGCAGTCGTCCTGTCGATTTTTATCACCCTGGCCGGGCTGATCGCCATGTTCAATATCCCGGTCGCTCAATACCCGAAAATCACTCCGCCGACACTTCGGGTCAGTGCCTCCTACCCCGGAGCAAATGCGCAGGTCCTTGCCAACAGTGTGGCCACAACGATTGAAGCAGAAGTCAATGGCGTGGAAAACATGCTCTATATGTCATCCTCTTCTTCCAACAGCGGCAGATACAGCCTGAGTGTCACCTTCGAGGTCGGCACTGATTCTGATATTGCGCAGGTCAACCTGCAGAATCGAGTCCAGGCGGCACTGGCCAAGCTCCCCAAGGAAGTGGTCGCACAGGGTGTTACCGTGCGCAAAGGGTCTGACGATATGCTCGGAGCGATCAGCTTTTATTCTCCCCAGGGGACTCGTGACAAACTTTACTTAAGCAACTATGTCAGCAGCACCATAAAGGACGCCGTGGTGCGCCTTGATGGCGTCAGTGATATCTCTATCTTCGGTGAATTGGTCTACAGCATGCGAATATGGATGAATCCGCCGCGCATGGCCGCTTTGGGACTGACTGAGGACGATCTGATAACCGCTATACGTAAGCAGAATATTCAGGCGGCTGTTGGTACTATCGGCTCGGAACCGGTCAACACAGGGCAACAGCTCCAATACACCCTGCGAGCCAAAGGTCGACTCAACAATGTCGAAGAGTTCAAGGACATCATCGTCCGTTCTAATACTCAGGGAGGTCTGGTCCGGGTGCGTGATATTGCCAGGGTGGAACTCGGGGCAGAGTCCTATAGCACTACTTCGGTCCTCAACGGAGGGCCTGCAGTGACCATGGCTGTGTACGGTTCTCCCGATGCCAACGCCCTGAAGACGATGCAGAATCTCATGGCGGAATTGGAACAGCTGGCCACGCGACAGCCAAGCGATGTGGAATATCAGGCCATATATGACTCGACCAAATATATTGCAGCGGCTATCCATGAAATGGTATTCACGCTGTTCCTGACCTTTCTGCTGGTGGTCGCAGTAACCTTCGTTTTTCTTCAGGACTGGCGTGCAACCCTGGTGCCGACAGTGACGATTCCTGTTTCACTGATCGGTACCTTTGCGGTACTGCTTGCACTTGGCTATAACGCCAACACTATTTCCCTTTTTGCCCTTATCATGTCGATCGGGCTTGTGGTGGATGATGCCATTGTGGTGGTGGAAAATGTCTACCGGGTCATGCATGAGGAAAAACTCAACTCCAAAGATGCGGCAATCAAGGCCATGGGACAGGTCACCGGCCCCATCATCGCCACCACTCTGGTTCTGCTTGCGGTTTTTATTCCGGTCGCCTTTCTCCCTGGAATCACTGGCCAGCTCTACAAACAGTTTGCCGTAACGATCTGCACAGCGGTAGTGATTTCGGCCATCAGTGCTCTGACGCTTAGCCCTGCACTCTGTGCCGTTCTGCTGAAAAAAACCACGCCTATCCATCACGGCCCCCTGGCCTGGTTCAACAAGGCTTTATCCTCTTTTCGGAAAGGATATGTCGTCGGGTCTGCATGGTTAATTCGCTGGACATTTGCCGCTCTACTTCTCCTGCTAATGGTTTTTGGTGCAAGCTATTATCTCTTTCAAAATTGTCCGACCAGTTTCCTGCCACAGGAAGATCAGGGGTTAATCTATCTGAATATTCAGTTACCTGAGGCCGCTGCCCGGGCACGCACCGATGAAGTTCTGCAACAGGTAACCAAAGAGGTTAGAGAAATCAAAGGGGTCAACAGTGTCCTCGGTGTTAGCGGTTTCAGTTTGCTCAGCGGTCGGGGCGATAATGTCGCTTTCGGTCTGGTCATTCTGGCACCATGGGATAAGCGAAGGAGTGCTGATCTACATGTGGATGCCATTTTAAAAAATGCCCAGCAAAAACTGGCAGCGATCTCTTCTGCTAATATTCGTGCCTTTACTCCTCCACCTATCAGGGGTTTGGGGCGAACCGGTGGCTTCGACTTTCGCCTGCAGGTCACAGGGAATAAAACCATCCAGGAATTTTCAGCCACAGCTCGGGCACTGGTTGTTGCCGCAAACCAGAATCCGGCCTTGAGCAGGGTTTTCAGCACCTATTCAGCCAATACCCCGCAGCTCTCCCTGAACATTGACCGAACCCGGATCGAGACACTGCAGGTGCCGATCAGCCAAATATTCTCAACCCTGCAAGCCCAGCTTGGCGGACGCTATGTCAATGACTTTAACCTCAACGATCGAGGCTATCAGGTTAAGGTGCAGGCAGATACAGCGTATCGTGACTCTATTGATGACATCGACCGATTGTACGTTCGTAATACTGAAGGTTCAATGGTGCCGATGACCAGCCTGGTAACTCTGTCCACACTTCTTGGTCCCCAGACTGTGGATCGCTATAATCAGTTGACTTCAATTAAAATCAACGGTGGAGCCGCTCCTGGCTACAGTTCCGGGGAGGCTATGGCGGCGTTGCAGGCGGTAGCAGCCAAAACGCTTCCCAAAGGCTACACCTTTGATTGGTCCGGCATGTCGTATCAAGAGAGAAAGAGCAGTGGCCAGGTGGTCATTCTCTTTGGTCTCGCCTTGCTGTTTGCCTATCTCTTTCTGGTCGGTCAATACGAAAGCTGGAATATTCCGATTTCGATCATCATTTCGGTTCCGGTCGCCACGCTCGGCGCGCTGACTGGTCTCTGGCTGGCAGGTTTCAGCCTCAGCATCTATGCCCAGATCGGCCTGGTGCTGCTGGTCGGTCTGGCGAGTAAAAATGCCATTCTAATCGTGGAATTTGCCCAATCGCGCCGGGAAGATGGGCTTTCCATTGCCGAAGCCGCCGTTGACGGAGGCCGGATCCGTTTCAGGCCGGTTCTGATGACCTCATTCACCTTTATTTTTGGACTGGTGCCCATGGTCTTTGCCACCGGTGCCGGTGCCGGAAGTCGCAAGGCAATCGGTATCACAGTTTTTAGCGGCATGTTGAGCACAACATTGTTCGGAATATTCCTGATTCCGGTGCTCTATTATATTTTTCAGTCGGCTCGCGAAAAGGGAGGTGCCTGGCGTGCCCGGAGACGGGCAAGGGCAAATTATGATGTCGTTGAGAATAAAGAAAGCTGCAAGGCGGGACAATGATACAATTTTTAAAACGCGACCACTCGCGACAAGATAACAAAAGCCTTTACCTGGGAATACAACTGTTTGCTGTTGTTCTGGTGCTAAGCGGTTGTATGAAGGTGGGCCCTGACTACCAACTGGTCGAACCCGCTGCTCCTGAAGCATGGCACACGGAGTTAGAGAAAGGTCTTATAAGCGGCTCGATGGATCCGGCAATGCTTGCTCAGTGGTGGACTGTATTGGAAGACCCGCAACTCTCCGACCTTGAAGAACGTGCCGTTAAAGGCAACCTGGATCTGAAAGATGCCGGAGCAAGAATTAATGAAGCCCGTGCCATGCGGGGAATCAGTCAGGCCAGTCTTTTCCCGACCGTGGACGCAAAGGGTGGTGCCGGTAAATCTCGAAGCAGTGAAAGCAGCGGTACTGGAAATGAAAAAGATCACTATGCAATTGGGTTTGACGCAGGCTGGGAAGTTGATATTTTCGGTGGAGTACAACGCTCGGTGGAGGCGGCCCAGGCAAATCTTGAAGCGACCCGGGAAGATCTAAACGGTGTTCTTGTGAGCCTGCTTGCCGAAGTGGCTCTGAACTATGTGGAACTGCGAACCTTCCAGGCCCGTCTGGAAACGACCGAAGCGGATATTAAAGCCCTGCAGGAAAGCTATGAAATAAACTTTTCACGCAACCAGTCCGGCCTCATTTCAGAGCTGTCAGTGCAGGAATCTCTCCGCATCCTGGAAAGTGCCAGATCTAAAATTCCAGCGCTTGAGATAGGGTTGGAAACCACAAAGAACCGTTTGGCCGTTTTGCTGGGAGAATCACCTGGTAGTCTTCACAAAGAATTGAGCAGAAGGATGCCGATACCTGTACTGCCGGTAAGCATGGTGGTTGGGATTCCGGCAGAAACCCTGCGTCACCGGCCCGATGTCCGCTATGCCGAACGTAAGCTTGCGGCTCAGACAGCACGTATCGGTGTGGCAACAGCCGATCTCTATCCCAAATTTCACTTAATCGGAACCCTGGGCTTGGAATCAATTTCTGCCGGAGATCTGTTCCAGGCCAGCAGCCGGGTCTGGGGTATTGGTCCGACGGCCAGCTGGAGGATCTTTGACGGCGGTGCCATCCGCCAGAATATCCAGGTACAGAACGCACGCCAGGAGCAGGCATTGATCCACTATGAGGCCACCGTTCTCCGTGCCCTTGAAGAAATTGAAAATGGACTGCTCGCCTACGCAAAAGAACAACTGAGAAGAGAGTCGATTGCCAAAGCCTCGACTGCGGCTGAACGGGCAGAACAGCTGGCAAGGGATCAATATCAGGCAGGGCTGGTAACTTTCAACAATGTGATTGACGCCCAACGTGCACTCCTGCTTTTACGGGACGAGTTTGCCCAGAGTAACGGTGCTGTAACGGCCAATCTGGTACGGCTTTATAAAGCGTTTGGGGGTGGATGGGAGCCAGTTTCAGACAAGGGCCAGACAGTGATGTAATCAACAATGACATTTTCAAACTCTCCCATTCTTTTTGCCACGTTAAGCATGTTTTTTGCTGGTCTTAATGATGTAGTCTTCAAGCGCTACTCTTCAAAAGACCGATCCCGGGGCATGTATGTCCTTGGCATCGGCGTTATCTGGACAGTTCTCCAAGCTGGCACATTCTGGCTTAAAGGTACGCCCTTTACATTAGACAGCACTACGTTACTCTTCGGTCTCTCGGCAGGGATTTTCCTGACCTTATCCAATCTGTTGCTGATTGAAAGCTTGACTCATATCAACGTCAGTCTCGGCTCTACCATATACCGATTAAACACGATTGGAGTCATTCTGCTCTCTGTCATTTTTCTTGGGGAAACAATAGGCTTGTTCAAGTGGGCAGGGATAATGACGGGAATTTTTGGTGTGCTTCTGCTCTACCAGAAGTCGCACTTCCATGGTGAGGGTCGAACTTTTCTTCTGTTCTTCTTTGTTGCGATTGTTGCCTCAATATTCCGGGCAACCTATGGTGTCATAACCAAGGGAGGTATCTTACAACAGGCTGATCCTGAGATGATGCTGCTGTTAATCTCTTCATGCTGGATTATAGGCGGTGGTCTTTATGCAATCGGAAGAGAAGGGCGATTCCGTTTCACCAGAAAAAAAATGATCTATTCATTCCTTTCCGGCTTGTTAGTTTATCTTATCGTCAATTGCCTGATGTCAGCAGTAAAAGTCGGTGAAGCCAGCATTGTTATCCCTGTTGCCAACATGAGTTTTGTTATCGCTCTGATCCTCTCGGTTGGGTTACGAATGGAAGCCTTAACCTTGCGAAAAAGTATTGCTATCCTTTGTGCTGCTCTCTCGATTTTTTTATTGTCACAGGTTGTCAATAATGACGAGGGGCTTCATTCTCTTGCAGAGGGGAAAATAAGATCGTGCATTTCTTCCCAAGTTAAAAATTTCTAATGTGCACAGACGATTTTCATGCAGACAGTCTGCTGTCACTTTGTTCCACACCGATCTATTTTGAGAAAATAGAGATTATATGAGGGTATACGTAACAAATCCTGCTTTTTCTTTTTATATTGGCTTGTTACCTTCTATTAAAAATGATCATTGTTTGCCCGAAAGTCAAGGTTTTTCCTCCATAGGGAGCGGAGCCAAGGACCGGTTGTGAGAATGGGCCAAAGTGTAGCTCGTCGGAGCAACCGGTCCTTGGTGGAGCGGATTAACACCTCATGTTCCATGTAACATTGATTCCACTCTTTTCCATTACCCTCTCAACAGCCTTGTAATAATCACGTTGTGCTTTCAAGTTAGAAAGCTTGCAATAGCGCATGGTTGTCTTGATTCTTGTATGGCCCAG
>JAUWLT010000107.1 GCA_030613515.1 Desulfobulbaceae bacterium | reverse complement strand
AGGGTGAATCCGATAATACCGATAAACAGGGTATTGCGGGTCAGTTCATTGGCGTCATTGAGCACCTCTTGGGTGGGGAAGAGAAAGGCCAGGGACCAGCCACCAATCGGCAGAGGCATGTACAGCAAAAAGCTGGCCATGTTGTCACGCACGCTGTACCGTTCCAGAAATCCTGTCCGCCCTTCAATCATGTTCCGGCCGATTTCCCACAGCTCCTGATCGCCCAGCCCTTCGGCCAGGGAAAAGACCGTTTCATTAAATATCAGACGCTCAAGCGGATGGTAGATATAGGTGCCGTTTCGACTAATCATCGCAGCGTAGCCGGTGTCATAGAGCTTGATGTTGGAGATCATCTCCTGCAGCCAATCCAGAGTGATATCGGCAGTTACAACCCCGGCAAATTGTTTTTTCCCCTCTTTTAGCCGATAAAATGGAACGGAGTACGTGGTTAGGAAAGTTTCCGACCCGCCGTTATCGAAATATGGTTCGGTCCAGACGGGGTGGCCCAACTCTCTTGGCAATTGGTACCAATCCATGTAAAAGTAACGGTATCTTGAGTTGCCCAGTTGGGTGGACTTTACAGCGTTCTTATCTCGAAAGCTGTAGGGGGCGAAAAAAAGCCTGTCATGGGAAAATTCGTAGGGCTCAAAGGCAATGGCCATCCCAAAGACATCCTCATTGTTTTCCACAACATGCCGGGCCAGTGATCGTATCTCCGAACTCGTCAGGCTGAAATCCTCCAGGGCCAGAGCAATATTGCGTGCGGCCTGCTCAATGGGCTTGATCGAGGCGGCAAGCTGGTTGGCCACCTCCCGGCCTCGGGTGCGACTGTTCTCCTCGGCCTGCTGGACGATAAGCGTTTTGGAAAAGAGATAGCTGTTGACAAGGACAGCGCCCATGATCAGGGTTGAAAAGACCAGGACAATGGCTGCAAGTTTCAGGGCCAGGCTGCTTTTCATTGTTTAAACGGCCCCTTGTAGAACTTGTCGTACTCGACCGGATTTCGGATTACCCCGCCGTCCAGCAGATGATTTGATACCTTGTCAAAGGATATTTTCCCGAGGATACCCCCTTCCGCAATGTTTCCATCGACCTGGATAACGTCACGCATTCGTCTGAACATCCAGCGTTGGTGCACCCTGTTTATGGGCAGCTTGGCGTCGGTCATATAGTGGGCCACGATATCCAGGGCTTCCTCCTCATGGGCGAATGCGTACAGCCACCCTTTCAACGTGGCCTTGAGCAGGCCGTCAGCCGCTTCAGGATAACGCTTAAGCGTGTCCTCCAGGCAGTAGATGCCGTCCTCGGGGAAATCAAATGCAGTGTCCCGGAAGAAGAAGGGTTGAAGTTCTTCCTTGCGCAGCCCGGAAGAAAGTATGGTGTGGTATTCATTGTACCACATGGCACTGGTGGCAGACACGGCTCCGCGCAGGAAAAGATCCATGGAGCTTGCCAGGGGCACTATCTCGACCTCAATACCCGCCTTCTTGAAGAGCAAATTTGGTTGAACCTGGAATTCGTTGGCCCAGAGAGAAACCTTTTTTTGATCAAGATCCGCTATGGTTTCAATCCCGGTTCCGGCCCTGGCAATGAGCATCAGGGTTGAATGATGGATTATCTGGCCGATGTTGACCAGGGGCATCCCGGCATCCCGGCGTTCCAGAGCGGTCGACAGGAACATGGTCCCAAAATCAGCTGCACCTGAATCCAAATAGTCGGAAACGCCCTTATCCGGCCCGCCTGGTATGATAGTGAGATCAAGGCCATGCTCTTTGTAAAACCCTTTTTCCAGGGCAACAAAGTATCCGGAAAACTGGGCCTGGGGTGTCCACTGCAGGATGAGACTGATCGTATCCGCATCCCTTTGCGTAGCATTAGCCTGGGCTGTCAAAAGTGCAAATGTCAGCGTTACAAGGGTTACAAACAGCTTCATTTGTAAACTCTTACAGTATGGTAGAATACCCAAACTTGGTAATCCCCGGTGAACTATTACCTTCATTCTATCCTATTTGCGAATTGAGGCTGCGAATTCCCTGACCCTGTCCGTCCAAAGATCACCGGACATCTTTCCTTTCCAGGCAAGGCGTGGGTCTATATGAACAATCAAGGAATTCCTGTACTTGCCAAAAAGAAGAAAACCGCCATCCTGCAGGCGTTTGGCCGATTTATCGAGCTGTTCCATGGTGCAGCCGAGGAGTTCAAGGAACCGGTCACGTTTGATGACCGCATGGTTCTCAAAACCGACCGTCCCTGCCAACAGAATCATCAATTCAACGTCCAGGGGAGTCAGCCTGTTGTCCATGGTCAATTCGCGGAGACGCTGTTGGTTCAGGTTAATTTCAGAACTGGTTCTGGTCACCATTTGGGCCTGGGTTCGCAGATCCAGTCTCTCCATTCCGCCTCGCAGGAAAACATAGTCCGAGTAGCCGTTAGCCTGCAGGAAGTATTGCAACCAACGCGTTTTTTTTCCGTTCTGATCAAAAATAAGCAATTTCTTTTCCGCCCATATACGGTTGGTCACCGCCTTGATAAACGGCTCCATGGGAATGTTGCGAACATTCTTCAGGCGTGGCTCGTGGACACGGTTGTATATGTCCCTGATGTCAATCAGCATAGTACCCATCCGGGAAGATCTCTTCTTGAATTCTTCGAAGTCGATCCGGACCCTTTTATAATATTCATTCGATATGACCAGATCGGGCTGGGCCGGAGTGGTTGCCATGAGGGTAATCTTTTCAGGGGCAACCATGAGTAGAGGAAACACACCTGCGTCATAGACAAAAACATTTGTGTACCCTGCGGCCTGGGCCAGAAGTACGGCCCGAAAAGCACTGGAGCAGGCCGGATCATTACAATAAAAAACCATAGGGGTTTCGGAGATCAACGACCGGTAGCGCCTGATGGAAGCAATAAAGTCATCTTCTGACAGGGGAGCGTGCTTGGCCTTGTTGATGTGGACAACATCGAATTCAAATCTGCTGCGAACGTCGATGATTATGGCGTCGAAATAGATCTCAAGGAACCTGTTCGTGTCGATTGTCTTGACAGCAGGATAAAAGGGTCTCAGGGGAAAGTACTGTTCATCGGTCGCCGTCACAGTAGAGGCAATCGAGAGGGCAACCAACAAGCAGCATAAGGCAAACATCAAGTATGCTCGGCCGGTCCATTGGTTTATGATGAAATTAACTATCATATACTGCTTTCGTTTTGATCCGGATCAGGAAGGGTTATATAGAGACGGCAGGACAAAGATTCTAAATGCATTGTTATCCTGCTGCCTGTGCCTTACCAGCCTCAACTAATTGTGCAGCCTTTTTTTCCAGCTTTTTCCTGTTTATCTTGTCCATGATGCCTTCACCTTGAAAGCTTGAAACAAAAAAATAGTAGCCGGGCTCCTTTCGCTCCGCCAAGTTTGTCCGGGCGTATGCGGTAAGCTCTTTCGCAGTCGGCGGTTGCTCTGGGTTATCAGGCTGAATAAAGGCAAAAACAGCTTGTCCGTGTTTGGCATCCGGCACGCCGACAACAATGGATTGCTTGACTGCCTGGTGGTGATTCAACACATATTCCACCTCATCAGGAGTCACATTGGAGGCATCACGTATTATGGTATTCTTGCATCTGCCGGCAAAGTAGTAATAATCGTCGTCATCCCGGCGTGCCAGGTCACCGGTAATAAACCAGCCCTTTTTAAAGGCCGCCTTGGTATTTTCCGGATCCCTCCAGTAGCCGGACATAACATTTCGACCGCGGACCAGGATCTGGCCGATGGAACCCTGTGGCACATCGTTGTATTCTTCGTCCACCAGCCGAACCTCCACTCCCCGGATCGGTTTACCAACGGATCCTCTTTTCTGTTCAAGAGGTGGTGGGATAGTCATATAGCCGCCGCACTCCGTCATGCCGACACTGGCTGTCAGTGGGATACCGACCATTGCATAAAAATCATCCTGCAGGCTCACCGGCACACCATCGCCCCCGGAAGTAGCATATTGCAGGGCACTGAAATGGTCCCTACTACAATCGGGGTGTGAGATAATTTTCATCCAGAAGGTGGGGGAGGACGCCGCATGGGTTACCTGGTGTTTTTGTATCATTGCCGGCACGATTTCCACAGATTCATCCTGGAGGAAGACTGCTGTTCCACCGGCATGCAGTATCGGCAAAAGGATACTGGTCGAGGCAGCACAGTGACAGAGAAAGGATGTGGTCAAGAAAACATGATCCGGACTGTGGTGCAGCGTTTTATCGCGGTACACAGCGTTGGCATAAAAGGAATCATGGGTATGGGTTACTCCTTTCGGTCTGCCGGTGCTGCCTGAAGTGTAAACTATCCAGGCAGGATCATCAGGTTCAACCGAAACTGGTGGAATTTTGCTGCCGGTGTAGTCAAGATAAGGCTCCAGGAGCTGGTCTGCAGGTATCTCGTCGTTACGATCAAGGTAGAGGATGCGCTCCAGGTCAGGGAGTTGCTCAACAATACCATCGACCACAGAGAGCAGTTTGCTGTCAACAATGTACATCTTTATGCCGCATTTTCCAGCTGCGTAGAGCAGTTCTGCTGTTGTACTGAAAATCCTGGTGGGTGTAGCAATGATGCCCAGCCGAAAACAGGCGAAATAGCAGTAAATGATCTCCAGGCGATTGGGCATAAACAAGCCCAGTCGGTCTCCCTTGTTGAGCCCGAGTTTTTTAAATGCCAACGCATAGGCCCTGGAGTGGAGGTCAAGCTCTGCATAGGTACAACGCTCATCGCCACAGACAACTGCAGTTTTATCCGGCGTATTTATTAAAGCTGTTTCAAAAAGAGTACACAGGTTCATACAATTCTCTCGTAGGTTTCAACCGGTCAATTCAGGAATCAACACATTCTTCTAATACACATTTCAACTCATCAGTTGAGGAGAGGATATCCTCGTCAGAGATCTCCAGATCGCTTATGAGTTCGGCAAGCACCTCTGGAGGATCGGGAAAGCCAAGATCCTGTGCCTGTTCCAAAGCATCCTGCCGTGAAATCTGTCCGAAAAATATCGCAGCGCTCAGTTCAACCAGGGATTGCGGGAAAAAAACCGTTCGCATCTTTTTGAACCGCATATACTGGACATAATCCTTCACCGGTTCAATTTTGCAGCTTGTGTGGAGCATGCTTTTCTGGTCTTCGGGCATTTGCCAATCCAATTCCCGCTGCAGCAGCCCAATTACCTCATGCCATGAGCCGTATTTTTCCCGGGTTCGTAATCTCTTGATCAGTGGGATCGGAAGTGACGGATCTGCTTCAGCCTGCTTGATAACAGTCGTCAGTTCAGCAAAGATCTCATCACCAACAACCTGCCGGATGGAGGCATGATAATTCTTTAGTTCCTGCATCCAGGTTACCGGTTTCTGCAGGGAACAAGCTGTTGATCGGGTTTTCAGAAACTGCAGGGTCTGCTCTCGTGGGGATGGCCGGGCTGCTTCGCTTTTTCCTGCCGGTGGTGGAAACACATATTCCATGACCGCGGCCTGCACGTCTTCCATACCAAACAGAATAAACGGAATCCGCCGGCGAAAGGCCAGGGGATAAAAAAGCGGAAAGGCCGTTGTCGGACACAGACAGGGCCAGCCGACATTACGCAGTTGGCTGGTCATTGCCAGCTGAATGGTTTTCCATGGCAGCTGCCACTGGATAAATTCAACCTCAGGCAGGTGCTGTGCCACCCGTTTCATATTTTCCCTGGCAGTATCACTGGTATAGGGCATATCCCAGAATGCAGCCAGGACGCGCAGATTTAGTTTTCGGACCAGATACCAGAGTAGAAACGAGGAATCCTTGCCGCCGGTAAAAAAAACCATGACATCAAAACGTGAACTCTGCCGTTTAGCGGCCAGGTCCACAAGTTCCTGTTCGTCAACAACATGAATACCTGATCCTTTTGGAGTTTCATTGCTGGTATAACACTGACAGAATGCGCAGACCCCTTTGTCATCAAATTCCAGGCCGGGAATAATCAGATCATTATTGATACATTTTGTACAGACCTGGTGACAATCCCTGGTTGCAGGCTGACGGAGTTCCCCTGACGGTACTATGATCTTTTCCAGCAGCAGCTGTGACAACTCCTCCCCTGCTTCAGGGTGTGAGGTCAGTGTTTGAGAAGTGTATTCTTGAATATTTTTAATGACGTAGGCTGTTGCCTGTACAATCGGAATCACCTGACGTGAGTTACTTGGCCAATTACGAAGGCCATAATACACAAGTTTATTCTGATCATTAACCAGCTCAAGCTGCCACCGAGATTGCAATGATACTGTCATGGATTTACCTTGGAAATTGTATTCAAGGACAAAAAAAGAAAGTTAAAAAATTTACCTGCTATGTTTGGTCTACAGCAACTTAGGTTGAGAAAGCAAGAAAAACATGTTTTTTCCCGACCCGGATAAACAGTTTTGCTTCTTTTTTCCGGAACAGGCAACTACTGATAAATCTTGATAAATTTAAGAATAAAATTTGCACCGCATGATAAAATCACATATGCTTTAATACATATAGAATTTTTAAAGTTTTAGACCAGTACACCCTGTATTCATCGGGTGCAAGCGAGATGGTGAAGAAAGATGGACCTTGATAAAATAGAAGAGCTGATCCGGCTGGTTGACGAGTCAACAGTAACCGAGCTTGAAATCCAGGAAGAAGAAACAACAATTCGAATCAGCAAGATCGGACCGGCAGGTTACGGCAGTGAACCCGGTTCTCCATCTGTCGCACCACGACCAACTGCCCGAAAGAGCAGGCCTGATAAAAAAGATCCGAAAAAACTCTTTCGATCCCCCATGGTCGGCTCTTTTTATCGCTCCTCCAATGAAGAGGATGCCCCTTTTGTCAATGAGGGGCAGCAGGTCGAAAAAGGCCAGCCCCTCTGTGTCATTGAGGCCTTGAAGATGTTGAACATGGTGGAGTCGGACCGGGACGGAATGATTGAAGAAATCCTTGTAGACTCAGGTCAGGCTGTGGAGTATGGTCAGCCGCTTTTTGTTATCAGGGACTAAGCCATGCTCAGCAAAGTCCTGATCGCCAACCGAGGTGAGATCGCTCTGCGTATTCTCCGGGCCTGCCGGGAACTGGGCATTGGTACGGTGGCCGCTTATTCCGAGGCTGACCGGGATCAGTCCTACCTGTCCCTTGCCGATCAAACCGTGTGTATCGGGCCTGCTCCAGCAGACAAGAGTTATCTTAACATGACTGCCCTCCTTTCTGCCGCCGACATTGCAGGGGCGGATGGTATCCATCCAGGTTACGGCTTTCTTTCGGAAAGTGATACATTCGCGGACCTTGTGGAGAAGGCAGGACTCACCTTTATCGGGCCGCGGGCCGAAACCATCCGGCTCATGGGTGACAAGATTTCCGCCAAACTCTCCATGCGTGAGGCCGGTGTACCCTGTATTCCTGATTCCGGCGGTCCCCTGCCCGATTCCGTCAGCGAGGCCGCAGATATTGCCGCCCGCCTCGGATACCCGATAATTATCAAGGCTTCTGCAGGCGGCGGCGGCCGCGGTATGCGGGTAGTGTGCCGCCCGGAAGAGCTGGCGAAAAAGATATCCAGCACCCGTCAGGAGGCAAAGCTGGCCTTTGCCGATGATACCCTGTACATGGAAAAATACCTGGAATATCCGCGTCATATTGAATACCAGGTACTTGGTGACGGCCAGGGTCATGCCATCCACCTTGGTGAACGTGACTGCTCTATGCAGCGCCGAAATCAGAAACTGGTGGAGGAATCCCCTGCTCCACACCTGCCCGATGATCAACGCCTGAAAATGGGCAGAATAGTGGCCGAAGCATGTGTGCGTATCGGCTACCGTGGAGCCGGCACCTTTGAATTCCTTTACGAGAACAATGAATTCCACTTTATTGAGATGAACACCAGGCTGCAGGTAGAGCATCCGGTGACCGAATGGGTTACAGGTGTGGATCTGGTCAAGCAACAACTGCTCATTGGTTCAGGTCACTGCCTGGAACTGGATCAGTCCATGATTCACCCACAGGGACATGCCATTGAATGCCGAATCAATGCTGAAGACCCGAAAACGGTTTTTCCAAGTGCAGGCCGAATTACAAACTTTCACAGTCCGGGCGGCCCTGGAATCCGGGTGGACAGCTATATGAGCCGTGGCTGTTTGGTCCCGGCACAGTACGACTCCCTGGTGGCCAAGCTGGTCGTTTACGGCCATGATCGGCAAAGCGCAATTGCCAGGATGCAGACAGCTCTCAAGGAAATGAAGATCGAGGGGATCAAGACCAACATCCCCCTGCAGCAGCATATTCTTTCTGATCCCGGCTACCTGAAAGGGGGGATGAACATCCATTACCTGGAACAGATGCTGAAAGCAGGAGATCGAACTGTATAAGATATGAATGCGTCCGAGTCACCTGCCCTGACACCTGCCCAGAGACGCATTGTGGCCAGCGTCTGCCTGACCTCTTTCATGTGTCTGCTGGATGCCTATATTGTCAACATCTCCCTGCCTGAAATAGCTCGTCATTTTTCCGTGGATTCCGGTGATGTTGTG
>JAUWLT010000032.1 GCA_030613515.1 Desulfobulbaceae bacterium | reverse complement strand
TCGTTTTGTCTATACAAAAAACTGAATCTCAATATGCCGGATGGCCAGGGAGTTTCAGGTTGGTCATCTCGTTTTCATCTGGCCGGGTTTGCTTTTCCGGGCCAGGGCCCGCATGTCTTGTGTCCGGTCGGACTCATCAACTATTTCCCGGCCCATGATCTCTTCAATGACATCCTCCATACTGATGACCCCAGTAACACTGCCGTATTCATCAACAACCACGAACAAATGCTGCTGCTTTTCAAAAAAATCTATGAATACCTTGTTCAGTGGAGCGGTTTCCGGCACAAAGTGGACCGTTTGCATGATTTTTTCCAGTTTGAGGTCGTGTTTGTCGTCCGCCGCAGCCATCATCACTTCGTAACTGAGCACGATGCCGACCACATCATCGGTGTCCCTTCCGTAAATCGGTACCCTGCTGTGGATATGCCATTTTTCTTTGAGCAGTGCTGCTTCTGCTACGGTCATCTCCTTGCTCAGACTGAAGGTTACGGTCCTCGGTGTCATCACCTGGCGAACGGTCTTGTCGCGCAGGGCGAGGATGTTGGTAATAACCTGCTCCTGGTCTTTTTCAATTTCGCCGGATTTCCTGCTCAGCCGGGCAATGGTAGTCAGCTCTTCGGCCGAGACCAAGGTGCTGTTTTTCCTGGGAATAAGCCGGGTAACGGCCTGGCACATCAGGATAATCGGTTTGAGTATAATAACCATCAATTGCAGGGGCCGGGCAATATAAGGCGCCAGCGTCCAGTTGAATTCAACCCCTATGGTTTTGGGCAGGATCTCGGAGAGTAACAGGATGGCCAGGGTAAAAAAGATGGAAAACCAGATGATGTTACTCTCGCCGAAAACAGACGCTGCCGCCGCACCGGCAACCGCCGCACCCATGGTGTTGGCAATGGTGTTGAGGGTGAGGATGGCGGTAATGGGCTGGTCGATATTGTCTTTGAGTCTTTTGAGGATAGTAGCGGTACCAGGCCGTTTTTTAGCCAGCATTTCAACCCGACTCATGGGAAGGGAGTAGAGCACCGCTTCAAAGACACTGCAGGTCGCAGAGATGATGATGGCAAAGCTGACAGCCATGATAAGTTCCAGAATCAAGACAAACCTCCATGTAGGATGGGGACATTTTTTTCTATCATAAATGAAATGAACTGTTTTGCCAATTGGCCTGAAGAAGGATATGATGAGATAGTAGTTACGGCTGCCTGAGAGTAAAATTGATAAAATACTCACCACGAAGAACAGAACGGAACAGGTTTATTACTCTTTTTTTTCTTCGTGTTCTTCGTGGTGAATTCTGTTACCTCTTTCCCGCAGAGTTTGGGAATATTTAAGGAGAAAGTATGATAAAGCTGAGTGCAAAAGATCCCGGGTCCTTTGGTGGCGATCTATTGGTATATTTTATCCCTGAAACGGGAAAGAAAACGGTGTCCTGCTCTAATGCTGCGGTTCGTAGCTCTATAAAACAGGCCTGGAAAAGCGGAGATTTTACGGGAAAAAAGGGGCAGACTTTTTTGTCGTATCCCGTTGCTTCCAATAAAGGATTTGCAGCAGGCAGGGTTTTGGTGATAGGTCTTGGCAAGACAGAGGAGAATGAAGATGATTGCCGCGAGCAGATCAGGATGGCTGCCGGTACGGCCGCAAGCAAGGCAGGTGGTCTCAAGGTAAAAACGCTCATGGCAGTGCTGCCGGAAAAAACAGGGCTTGCAGATGCAGATCTTGCCGAGTGCATGAGCGAGGGACTGATCCTGGGAAACTATCGTTTTGATAAATACAAGACTAATACAAAGGACGATGACAAGAACAGCCGGGTGGAATGTTTTTTCCTCCATGACGGCGGTCTGAATCATGGCAAGGTTCGCCGGGGCATGAAGCTTGGGAAACTTGCGGCCGAGGCAGGCTGTCTGGCCCGGGACATGGCCAATGAACCTGGAAACGGCTGGACTCCGGCGCAGTTTGCAGAGTTTGGCAAAAAAATAGCCTCCAGGTCGGGGATCAAATGCCGGATCATTGACAAGCCGGGCATGAAAAAGCTGGGCATGGGAGGCATCCTGGGGGTTAACCAGGGCTCGGCATTGCCGCCGAAACTGGTGATCCTTAAATACCAAGGGACAAAAAAGGGGCCGACCCTGATGCTGGTGGGCAAGGGGTTGACCTTTGATTCAGGCGGTATCAGCCTGAAACCTGCCGCAGGCATGGAGGATATGAAATATGATATGTGCGGTGGTGCTGCCGTTATCTGTGCCATGCAGGTCATTGCTGCAGAAAAACCAAAGGGTATCAACGTGGTGGCCCTGGTGCCTGCCACTGAGAACCTGTCCGGGGCGGCTGCCATCAAACCCGGTGATATTATCACCCATTTCGGAGGCAAGACATCGGAGGTCATCAATACCGATGCAGAGGGGCGCCTGATCCTGGCCGATGCCCTGGCTTACGGCATTAAAACCTATAAACCCGATGCGGTGGTTGATCTGGCCACCCTGACCGGAGCAGTCATTGTTGGGTTAGGCCATCACCGTACCGGGCTGCTATCAAACAATGATTCGCTGGTGAAGCAGATTGTAGCTGCCGGTGATCGTGCCGGAGAACCACTGTGGCGGCTGCCTTTGGGGCCTGAGTATTCCAAACAGATCGAATCCAAGGTCGCGGATATCAGGAATATCGGCGGTAAGGGGGCCGGTACCATCACTGCTGCTGCCTATCTGCAGGAATTTGTCGGTGATACCCCATGGGCCCATCTCGATATCGCGGGTACGGCCTGGAATTTTACGAAAAAGAGCTATGTACCCAAAGGACCGTCCGGCATTGCAGTCCGGATCCTGCTGAACCTGGTGCGCAACTGGGAATTACTCAAAAAGTCATAATTCATGATTCTGATTTTTGATATCCTCAACAAAGATGTTGTTTTCCGTAAAAGGCAAACCTTGAACCGTGTTGACAATATCATGTTAGTTCAATATGTTGTCAGAACGTCCACTATTTATCATATCGCAGTGATAGCAGAAAAAGGAGAAGAGAATGGATAAGCGTAAGGGTATTATCGTCAGCAGGCAGATCATGGATAGCCAGAAGCTCCATCCCGAGGCAACCGGTGAGCTGACAGGACTTCTCAATGAACTCATTGTTGCCGGCAAGATTATCAGTGCAGAAGTCAACATGGCCGGCCTTGCCGATATTCTCGGTCAGTCCGGTAAGACAAATATCCAGGGTGAGGAGGTGCAGAAACTCGACGAGTTTGCCAACCAGACTATTAAACGCCGCATGGAGCAATGCGGCTATATCTGTGCGATGGGGTCGGAAGAGGACGACGGCGTTATTCCGGTGCTTGACGGCTATGAGGGAAAATACACTGTGGCCTTTGATCCTCTGGACGGATCATCAAATATAGATGTTAACGTCAGTATCGGCACCATTTTTTCTGTCCATCGTCGTAAAAGCCGGGGTAAACACGGTAAAATGTCAGACCTGCTGCAGAAAGGCCGCGACCAGGTTGGGGCCGGTTATATTATCTACGGTTCCAGCACAATGCTGGTCTACACCACCGGCGATGGCGTATACGGGTTTACCCTGGACCCCAGTGTGGGTGAGTTTTTTCTTTCCCATCCGGATATCAAAATCCCTGAACGTTCCAAATACTACAGTGTGAATGAGGCCTACACAAAGTACTGGTATGACAACACCCGTGCCTATATTGAACACTTAAAGGATCTGGACTACCGGGGCGAGCGTTCCTACAGCCTGCGTTATATCGGGTCCCTGGTCTCCGATTTTCACCGCAACCTGATTACCGGCGGTGTCTTTGTGTATGCCCGGGACAAAAAGAGTACGGATAAGCCGGAAGGCAAGCTGCGGCTGCTTTATGAGGCCGCGCCTCTGGCCATGGTGGTGGAACAGGCCGGTGGCCGGGCGATTACCGATGACGGCCGCAACATCCTTGATATTGAACCAACGGATCTGCATCAGCGGGTACCGTTGATTATCGGCTCTAAGGAAGAGGTCGATCTGGCTGAAAAATATTTCACCGGCCCTGTGTGATTTTTCCACAGCTGTATGGGCTATAAATGGACGGTAACGGTATACGGTGTCAGGTATACAGCAAGAGGAACAAGATGAATGGTTTGTGGGGAGTAATGGGAGTGCGCTGCTGAGTTGAGTTAATAAACTGTATTTATTAATATGGATAAAACCGGATGTGATCTACAGGGGAGACAACCGGATGGGCATGAAAAAACTGGTTCTATATCTGGAGCTTGGATTTCTTTGTTTTGGTCTGGTTGTTCTGCTCCTGTCTTCCATTGAGAGGAAAGAAACCACACAGCAGCCAGTGGCGGAGCAGCAGAAAATTGTTGTTGCTGAGGTATCACCTGGAGATGTTGAGCCGTTGGCTCCTGAAGATGGAGAGGTTGTAGAGCCACCGGCAGAGAAGGCTGCCCCCGAGATAGTGACTCTGCTGCCGGCGGGTAGAAAGGTGCGCCATGGTGGCGAAGAGGATAAAGAAATTGCCCTCCCCTTGCCGGATGACCAGGCTGCTGATGTACAAACGGCACAGCTATGGGAACGGCAACAATGGACCGGTGACCTGGACGGGATGCGAAAGCGACGAATCATCCGCGCCCTGGTACCGTTTTCCCGCACCTTTTTCTTTCTTGATCGGGGACGTAACCGTGGTTTGATCCATGATGTTTTAATGGAGTATGAAAAATTCTTGAACAAGAAGGTGGTAAAGAGCAAGCACCTGACAGTACATATTGTTGTCATTCCTACCCCGAGAGATCATCTTTTCAGTGATCTTGCCGCAGGATACGGTGATATTTCCGCCGGGAACCTGACCATAACTCCGGAACGGGAGAAACTGGTGGATTTTGCAGATCCCACGCTGACTAATGTCCAGGAGATTATTGTTACCGGTCCGGCAGCTCCCACGCTCAAAACCATTTTTGATCTTGCAGGACAGGAGATATCAGTCAGAAAATCAAGCAGTTATTATGAAAGCCTGCTGACGCTTAACAAAACACTTCAGTCCATCGGCAGGAAGCCGGTAACAATTAATACAGTCGATGAGTACCTGGAAGATGAGGATTTGTTAGAGATGGTAAATGCGGGACTGATGCCCATGATAATTATCGACAATCACAAGGGTGAGTTCTGGGCTAAAATATTCAAGAATATCAAGCTGCATCATAAGTTGCGCTTGCGTTCAGGCGGAGAAATAGCCTGGGCAATCCGCAAGAACAGCCCGCTCCTGAAGAAGGATATTAACAAATTTGTCAAGACCATCAAAAAAGGAACTCTGACCGGCAATATCCTCTATCAGCGTTACCTGCAGGATACAAAGTATATACGTAACAGCCTTTCAGAGGCTGCCATGAAACGATACAATCATACTATCGACCTGTTTAAAAAATATGCGGGTAAATATGATTTTCCCTATCTGATGCTTACTGCGCTTGCCTACCAGGAATCAGGTCTTGATCAAAAAAAGCGCAGTTATGCCGGTGCGATCGGTATCATGCAGGTGTTGCCCACCACGGCAGCGGATCGTAATGTGGGCATCAAAAATATTAGCAAACTTGAAAATAATATTCATGCCGGTACCCGTTATCTCCGTTTCATGGCAGATCGCTATTTTGCCGACCCGGACCTGACCAAGCTCAACCGTGATCTTTTTACCATTGCTTCCTATAATGCAGGTCCGGCACGGGTGGCAAAACTCCGCAAAGAGGCTGTCCGGCGAGGGCTTGATCCCAATATCTGGTTTAATAATGTTGAGGTGGTGGCGGCAGCACGGATCGGCAGGGAAACGGTTCAGTATGTCCGTAATATTTATAAATATTATGTGGCGTATGAGTATATAATAAAAAAAGAAAAACTGAAAAAAGTGGGAACTTCCATTCTTAAATCTCATTACGAGAAAAAGTAACTTTTGACTGCTATATCCCTGTAGAAACAACCTCGATTCAGTGTTGACGGCTTTATGAACTTCAGTGACCGCTCCATCCTTACCATTACCTGTTACGGTCATTTTCTGAGCCATTTTAACATGCTTGTTTTTCCGGCCATCCTGCTGCCCCTGTCTGCACGGCTTGGTCTTGATATGAGTGCCACTCTTGACCTGGCTTTCTGGATGTACCTGCTCTTCGGCCTGACTGCCCTGCCCTGGGGGATGCTGGCTGACAAGTTCGGACCCAGGCCCATGCTGGCCCTGTTTTATTTTGGTGCCGGTGGTTGCGGGCTGGCTGCCGCTATGCTGGTGGATTCGCCTCTTGGTCTCAAGCTTTCCCTGGCAGGGATCGGCCTGTTTTCCGGAATATATCATCCCGCAGGCCTTGGCTGGATAGCCTGTTGCGTTTCCCGGACATCTTCGGGTATGGCCGTAAACGGTATGTTTGGTAATCTAGGTCTTGCCACGGGACCGTTGCTGGCCGGGATTGTGAACTGGGTATGGGGGGCTCAGGCAGTGTACATCTGTTTGGGGCTGCTCAACTTTGCCGGGATTGCCTTTCTCCTGCAGGTAGGTTCGAAGAGTTGTGCTTCTACAAAAAAGACTGCAACTGGAGTAGATACAGCATCCTGGAAAGGGTTTGCAGTGTTGCTGATCTGCATGATGCTGGGAGGGGTTGTCTACCGGGGGGCTACGGTCACTTTGCCGGCACTGTTTGAACTCAATGGTTCCGGGATCTTTGCTGCCGTAAGCGGGTTTTTTAAGGGTACTGAAATAACAAGCAATGTGGTGGCAACCGTCATTACCTCGGGCCTGTATCTGATCGGCATGCTTGGTCAATACACGGGCGGCAGGGCGGGGGAGCGGTTTGATCTTCGGCTCAATTACCTGTTTTTTCACCTGATGACTTTGCCGGCTGCCTTTCTAATCGGCTTGATGACTGATATCCCGCTGGTACTGCTGGCCACGATTCACTCCTTTTTTCTGCTTGGTATGCAGCCGGTGGAAAATACCCTGGTGGCTCGCCTTACCCCACCCTCACTGCACAGTTCAGCCTATGGCATGAAATTTATTCTTACCTTCGGGGTGGGAGCCCTGGCGGTTAAAATGATCAAGATGGTTGAACATAATTGGGGAATAGAGGCAGTTTTTCCCTCTCTCGGGATTGTCTCGCTTGCACTTGTCGGTGCAATCGGGGTATTAATAGTAGTTACGCCGCGAATGCGATCTTGATGATATGGAACAGATAGTATAGGGAGAATGTACATGTTTAATAAGATGATGACAGGAGTGGTCTGTATCGGGCTGTTTTTGACGGCCATGCCGGCGACAACATACTCTGTCGGCGCAGAGCTACGGTTTGTACGTCCCAGTGTTGAGGTCCCGGTCAGGAGAGGGCAGGGGACTGATTATAAAATTGTACGACTTGTCAAGGACGGCGACCAGGTTGAACTGCTTGAAGTAACTGATGCCTGGGCCAGGATCAGGATTAAGGGCGGGACCGAAGGCTGGATGCCTAAACGGTTTTTAAGCAGTGATGCCCCGCCGGTCAAACTTGTGCAGATACTGCGCACGGAAAATGAACAACTCAAGCAGCAAAACACTGATCTTAACCAGGAGTTGACTGGGCTTAAAGACCTGCAGTCCGATACCGGCGGTGAACTTTCCACCTGTATCGCCCAGCGCGATACGATCGAGGCCCAGTACAAGATCCTGCAGTCTGATACTGCTGACGTAGTAGCGATAAAAAACAAGATGACTGCCACGCAGCAAGAGATAGAGAAGGTGCGAACTACCCTTGCCGCTGTTCAGCAGCAGAACAACGAATTGAAACGGAAGACTTCTATTACCTGGTTTCTGGTAGGCGGGGGTGTATTGCTTTTGGGCTGGATTATTGGGGTTTTTTCCGGTAGATCTCGGAAGAAGAGGTCTTCTTTGTTGTAGGAAGGTGTAAGGTAAAAGGTATCGGGTCTAAGGTTTATGGTTTATAATGTCCCGCCTTTGGCGGTCATTTGCTGAAATGGTGCGCAATGTGCACCAACAATCTGGTTATGTTTTGTAAACCAGCTTAGGGTGAATTTTACAAAAAAATGAAAACTATACGATCGACAACTATTCTGGCGATTCGTCATAAAGGCGAGGTGGTCATGGCTGGAGACGGTCAGGTCACGCTTGGCCAAACCGTGATTAAGCACCAGGCACGCAAGGTACGTAGATTGTACCACGACAAGGTGATTACCGGTTTCGCCGGATCTACGGCTGATGCCTTTACTCTATATGACAGGCTGGAACAGAAGCTGGAGCAGTACAATGGAAACCTGATGCGCTCCTCTGTGGAGCTTGCCAAGGACTGGCGGACCGATAAGTTGCTTCGCCGACTGGAGGCCATGCTGATAGCTGTTGACGACAAGACTTCTTTGCTGCTCTCCGGCAGCGGTGACGTGATAGAATCCGATGATGGAATTCTGGCTATTGGTTCAGGCGGTCCTTTTGCACAGGCTGCAGCCACCGCCCTGGTGACCCATTCTGATCTTGACGCGGAAACCATTGTCAAGGAGGCCATGAATATTGCGGCCTCCATCTGCGTGTACACGAACCATAATCTTGTCGTTGAGAAGATTTAAATTTAATCAGGAAAAATCAGCAGATCATCACTTTTTAGCCTTCAGCCTAAACACCTAAAGAATACTAATTACCTATAGTCGAACTCTGTAAGCTGAAAAAAACATGCTGCCGCAGCCTGCAGTCTAACTAGCTAATCAAACTTACTAATTATACTATGAAAGAAATGAATTCCTTAACACCAAGGCAAACAGTGCGAGAGCTTGACCGCTATATTATCGGTCAAGATGATGCCAAACGCTCTGTTGCTATTGCCCTGCGCAACCGCTGGCGCAGGCAGCAGGTGCCGCCTCCCCTGCGTGAGGAGATTGCACCTAAAAATATTATTATGATCGGACCCACCGGAGTGGGCAAGACTGAAATAGCCCGCAGGCTGGCTAATCTTGCCCAGTCTCCATTTCTCAAGGTCGAGGCCTCCAAGTTTACCGAAGTGGGATATGTGGGGCGTGATGTTGAGTCCATGATCCGTGACCTGCTGCAGTTGGCTATTAATATGGTAAACAGGGAGGAGGAAGAAGGTGTTACGGTAAAAGCCCGGCAGGCAGCAGAAGATCGGTTGCTTGATCTCCTGCTGCCTCCTGCGCCTAATCATACGCCGACCGTTTCTGATACTCAGGGTGATGGGAGTGTTATTGCTCTGTCATATGATACTATTTTTGGCAATGAGACCGAGAAGATAGATCATGAAGAGTCTACCGGCCAGACCCGGGAGAAATTCCGCCGGATGCTGCGAAACGGTGAGTTGGACGACCGGGTGGTCGAGCTGGCCGTTTCCACCGGCCAGCCACAGGGGCCCATGGTGGAGGTTTTTTCCTCATCCGGTATGGACGAAATGCAGTCTTCCCTGCAGGACGCCTTTTCTAAGATCTTTCCCGGAAAAAAACAGCCACGTAAGGTAAAAGTACCGGAAGCGTTAGAGTTTCTGCAAAAGGAAGAGGCCCAACGGCTGGTGGATACCGAAAGTGTGACTGAAAAAGCCATCCGCAGAACTGAGCAGTCCGGCATTATCTTCCTGGATGAAATTGATAAGATTGCTTCCAGGGGTGGTTCAAGCTCAGGGTCACCCGATGTATCCAGAGAAGGTGTGCAGCGTGATCTGCTGCCTATTGTGGAAGGGTCGACCGTGACCACCAAATATGGACCGGTGCAAACGGACCATATCCTCTTTATAGCCTCGGGCGCTTTTCATATCAATAAACCCTCTGACTTGGCACCTGAGCTGCAGGGTAGGTTTCCCATCCGGGTGAACCTGCATGCTTTGGGAGAGGAAGAGTTTTTCCGTATTCTCACCGAACCGCAGAATGCTCTGATCAGGCAGTACACGGCGCTGATGAAAACCGAGGGAATTGAACTTACAATTGAGGAAGAGGCCATTCGGGAAATGGCAAGAATTGCTGTTCAGGTAAACCAAAAAACCGAGGATATTGGAGCCCGTCGGCTGTACACCGTGATGGAGCGTGTCCTTGATGAGTTGTCCTTTGATGCGTCAGAGCGTGACGACCAGGTCTTCACCGTCACACCGGAATATGTTCGCCGCCAGCTTTCGGATATTTCAGACAATGAAGACCTGAGCCGTTATATTTTATGATGTTCCCTGCAGTGGAACCTAAATCCTGCAATTGGCAAGTTTACCTGAGATGCTTTGTTGCCAGGGACGCAGACGTATAAGTATACTTCAAGTCCTTGGCGGCAAAGCAGATTTGGTGAAATCGCCAATCCCGGAGGGCGCTGAATATGAGAAAAATTATATTTCACCAAACGAGTAAAGTGAGCAATGTGTGCGCATAAACGATAACATGTTGTTTTTAATGGTTAAATTCATTTTTCTCATGTTCGGTGTGCAGGGTTTAGGTGGAACTATTATTCAAAAAACAACTACGCAAAAACAATATGAATCGCATGATTGATCCTGAACTGAAATATTGCCCTAACTGTAATGACGAGTATCGGGCTGAGATTACTACCTGCGCTGCCTGTGAGGTTGAATTGTTTACAGGTGTTCAGATGCAGGAACTTGAGCAGCAGAAACAGCGGAACAAAGCAGCCCGGAACATGGAGTTGAGCCCGGATGATGAGATGGTGAACATCAGAAAGGGCCCGGTTATGCAGATGAAGGAGTTACAGCACCTGCTGGAACGTGAGGGAATTCCTTCGCTGGCCGTAAATGAAGGCGGCGCTTGCGGTCAGGGCTGTTGCGGCACAGATCTGCTCGTGCAGGTAAGGATGTCGGATGTGCAGGAGGCGTTTGCAATCCTTGAGCAGGAACATGTACGCTCAACCGGGCTGGCAGGACATGATACCACTCATGCCGGGGCCGTTTTCAATACGGCTGCAGAAAACGCCACCTGTCCGGCTTGTGGCTGCAGTTTTTCCACCACCCAGGCCACCTGCCCGGATTGTGGACTGTGTTTTGCCTAAACGCTCAAACGCTCAAACGCTCAAACGTTTGAACGACGATACCCCGACCGTTTTCGCTGCCGCTGGATTTCTGCCTGTTTCATTTGCACGAACAGAGTACCTGCGCCGAAGGACTCTCGTACCTGGTGAAAAAAGTCCGGGCAGGGGCGGACTGTAAGGTCCTTGAGCATTTCAATGTCCACCTCACCACGACCGTCAAAGTGGAGTGTCAGCTTGACCGGGCTTGTGCCGTGGAACCGGTACAGCATATCTTTGAGTTGTATCAGCTGTCCCCGCATTGTCCGGCTTGCCTGCAGTCTGATCATTGTATTTTCGGTATATTTTTCTATGGCCTTATCCAAAGGATCAATAGCCTCGGCAATTATTTTTGCTCCCCGTTCTCCCTGCTGAATAGTGCCAAGCACGATCAGCGGTTCATCTGTACTCAGCAGCTCGGAACACTGGGCAAAAGTGTTGGGAAACACGATTACCTCAATGGATGAACCCATATCTTCAAGCACGGTAAAGGCCATACGATCGCCTTTCTTTGACTTATGCTCCTTGAAACTCTGGATAAGACCGCCTACACGGATGACCTGGCCGTCGCGCCAGTTGTCCAGACCAGCTATTTCGGTATCAGCAACCATTCGAATATCGTCGATAACTCCTTCCAAAGGGTGGCCGGTAAGAAAGAAGCCGATAGTCTCTTTTTCATGGGCAAGTTTTTTCAGCTCCGGCCACTCTTTAATATCAGGAAATTGAAGCTCGGTTCCCGGCTTGCTGTTCTCTTCTCCTGTCAGGGCAAACAGGCTCATCTGACCGCTTAACCGGTCGCGTTGTACAGCCTTGGCCTGATCCAGTGCCTCGTCCAGCACGGCCATGAGCTGGGACCTTTTTACGTTCATGGAGTCAAAGGCACCAGCCATGATTAAACTCTCTAAGACCTTGCGGTTCACCCGGCTGGAATCGATCCTGCCGCAGAAATCGGCAAGCGAGGTGTACGTTCCATGAGTCGCCCGCTCCTCAATAATCGAATCCAGGGCCGCATCACCAACATTCTTAACCGCAGCCAGGCCGAACCGAATGCGATCCTTGATAACCGTAAAATCATGGTCTGATTCATTGATATCCGGCGGCAGGACATCGATCCCCATCTGTTTACATTCGTTGATGTATTTGACCACCTTGTCTGTATTGTCAACATCACAGGAGAGCAGGGCGGCCAGAAACTGGGCCGGGTAATGCGCCTTGAGAAAGGCGGTCTGGTAGGCAATCAGAGCATAGGCTGCAGAATGTGATTTGTTAAAGCCGTAACCGGCAAATTTTGCCATCAGGTCAAAGACATAGGCGGCCTTGTCCTCGGGAATGTTGTTGGCCAAAGCGCCATTCATGAATTTTTCCCGTTCCTTTTCCATGACCTCGTGAATTTTCTTCCCCATGGCCCGGCGCAGAATATCAGCATCACCCAGGCTGTATGAGGCCAGGATGTTGGCAATTTTCATTACCTGTTCCTGGTAGACAATAACGCCGTAGGTCTCCTCAAGTACCGGCTTGATCTGTGGCAGCGGGTATTCGGGCGGTCGGTGACCGTGCTTGGTCTCTACAAATTGGTTTACCATGCCGGAATCAAGAGGACCTGGGCGGTAGAGGGCAACCAGGGCGATCAGGTCGGAAAACTGCTCCGGTTTCATATTGACCAGCAGCTCGCGCATGCCGTCGCTTTCAAGCTGAAATACGCCAAGGCTGTTTCCATCGCAGAGCAGATCAAAGGTCTTTGGATCCTCCATCGAGATCTTGTCCAATTCAAGCCGGGAACCGATATCCTGCTTAATCAGTTTCAGTGCCCGGTCAATGACCGTGAGCGTCTTCAAACCCAGGAAATCGAATTTGATCAACCCGGTCATCTCGGTGTACTTCATGTCGTACTGGGTCAGGACCTCCTTGTTTGATCCGACGCACAGTGGTAAATATTCAACCATGGGTTTAGGTGAGATAACGACACCGGCAGCATGGGTGGATTTGTGGCGCGACAATCCTTCAAGCGTCCGGGCAACAGTGAGCAGTTCGCGTACGTCATCCTGTTTCATGGCCTCGCGCAGGCGTGGTTCCTTTTCAATGGCCTTTTTCAGGGTGATTTTGAGTTCGTCGGGAACCAGCTTGGCAATGCGGTCCACCACCGGCAAGGGCACTTCAAGCACTCTGCCCACATCCCGTAGTGCGGCCCGTGCCTTCATAGAACCGTAGGTAACAATCTGGGCCACGTGTTTGTTGCCACCGTAACGGTTGCGCACATAGTCGATGACTTCATCACGCCGATCCTTACAGAAATCCACGTCAAAGTCAGGCATGGACATTCGTTCAACATTTAAAAATCGTTCAAAAATCAGACCGTAGGGGATGGGGTCGATATCTGTAATCAACATACAGAAGGCAGCCAGGCTGCCGGCCCCGGAACCACGGCCAGGCCCCACAGGGATTTTTTTACTCTTGGCCCAGTTGATAAAGTCGGCAACAATGAGAAAATAGCCGGAAAAGCCCATCTCCTGTATAACGCCGATCTCCATGGTCAGTCGATCACGGTACTGCTGTTCCAGCTCCGGGCTGACCTTCCGGATTTCACGCAGATGATCAAGCCGTGTTTCCAGGCCGTCCCAGCAGCTCTTTTCAAAAAGAGTTTCCAGGGATTCGTTTTCAGGAACCGGAAAGATCGGGAAGTGGTGTTCACCGAATGTGAGGTCAAGGTCGCAGCGATCCGCAACTTCCAGCGTGTTGGCAAGCGCTTCCGGGCAGTAACTGAACTGACGCGCCATTTCCTCCGGTGATTTGAAATAGAGCTCATCTGTTGAAAAGCGGAATCGCTTGGGATCAGTGATGGTCTTGCCCGTCTGGATGCAGAGCAGTACCTCGTGGGCATAGGATTCGTCCCGGTTGAGATAATGGCAGTCATTGGTCGCCACCAGCTTGATGCCCAATTCATCGCCCAGTCGTATTAAGCCCTTATTGGCCACCTTTTGCTCGTCAATTCCGTTTTCCTGGATCTCAAAGTAGAATCGGTCACCAAAGACCTGCTGCAGTTCAAGCGCTTTTTTCCTGGCTCCATCCATGTCGTTATGGGTGATCCGCCAGGGGATCTCGCCATGCAGGCAGGCGGTCAGAACAATCAATCCTTCCTGGTGCTCAAACAGGAGTTTCCGGTCTATGCGGGGCTTGTAATAGAATCCTTCTGTCTGGGCGATGGATGCCAGCTTCATCAGGTTCTGGTAGCCGGCTCTGTTCATGGCCAGCAGAACAATGTGAAAGTTGTGGCCTGCAGTCTTGTCGTGGATGAGATGACTTTTCTGGGCAATATAAAACTCGCAGCCGACCAGTGGCTTAATTCCGGCTTTTTTTGCCTTGGTATAGAATTCCAGAGCCCCGTGCATGGCACCATGATCAGTAACGGCAACGGCGTTCATGCCGTATTCCAGGCTTTTATCGATCAGGTCGTTCAGACGGATAGCGCCGTCTAACATGGAGTACTGGGTGTGTACGTGCAGGTGAACAAAAGGTGCAGACATGGGAGAACCGTAGTGAAATTAGAATTTGGGAATCAATAGTGACCAGGAAAAGTAAAAAGGAAAAGGGAAGAGGGAAAAGGGGAAAACAACTCACAGCACTCTCTTTCCTTTTCCTATTTCTTCAAACCTTTGACCCCATCGAGCAGGGCCCCTTCGAGATCAGCGCCGGTAAGATCAGCCCCTGTTAGATCAGCGCGAATCAGGTTGGCCCCTTTGAGGTTGGCACCCCTCAGGTTCGCGTTTCGTAAGTTGGCTCCCGGCATGTTGCAGTAGGCCAGAACGGCATCTTCCAGGTTTGCCCCCTGCAGGTCGGCCCGGCGCAGGTTGGCCATGCGCAGGTTGGACCTGCTCAGGTTGGCCCCGGCAAGCTTGGCTCCCACGAGATCGGCTTTTTTCAGGTTGGTTTCAGAAAGATTACAGCCTGGGCAATCCCGGGCCATCCATTTGACCGTGGAGCGCAGATTTTTGTTTTCCTGCGAAATTCTATATGTGTTTTCCTCAGTAATAGTTTTTTCGGGCAGATCAGGAGCTGACGCTGTCTCGGCCCCAGTAGAGTCAGCTACAGTTGCAGCAGAAGTTTCGGAAACTGCTTCGCCGGAACGAATCGACTTGCGATAACTTTTTTTCTTGCCCCGGACAGCATAATAGCTGCTCTTGTAGTCGCCGGAATACCGGGTAGCAGAAAATTTAATAAGCCCATTACTGTCAGTCAATTTATACGTATCTCCAACCTGGTACACCAGGTAACATATCAGGTCCGTGTACCACCAGTTCTGCATACGAATGCAGAACTCACCCTGCTCACTCACATCCCATTGACCCAGATCTTTGTTATTGTACACGTCAACAGCAAAAGTTTTACCGGAACGATCCATATAGAGGTAAGCATCAGTGTCATATCCCTGCAATTGGAGGGTATTGCCTTCCACCAGGGATAAAACCTGGGCCGGTGTAAGTTGTTCACCACCCTTTTGCGCAACCAGTTTGTTAACATTTGTAGGAGCACATCCGGCAACGGTGATGAACAGGAGCAGCGCAAGGAATTGTGTCGTCTTCATACTATGATAATTTCAAGTAAGTAAGTAATATTGATATGTTATAAGATATTTGGAAAGGCTGTCGGCACAAAATATAGTACACCCTTATGGGAGAATTTACACTCTTTTCTTGAGTACTAAATGATTAAGTTGGAACAGGTGTCCCGGGGGAAGAAACCTGACTACGCAGAAAAATGTAACAGGGGTATTGAAGAATGAAAATCAAAAAAGTTCAGTTTCTGTGATATAGGCCAGGGATTGCCAGAGGTCTTTTTCAGAGTGGGGTTCCAGGGTAAGTAGAGGGCTAAGCTGGTTTTTACCTAAAAAATTGAAAAGTTCCCGGAAATTAAAAATGCCCTGGCCAAGAGCCAGGTGATTGTCGCCCGCACCATCATTGTCGTGCAGATGCAGTTGACCGAGCCAGGGGGAGAGTTCATCCAGCCAGGGCTGCCAACTGGTATGGGCAAAAGCGGTCAAGTGACCTGTATCCAGGCAGAAACCGAGATTAGAGGCATCTAATCGTTCAAAGAGAATCCTGTGTACCTCGGGTGAGATTTCATAAGTATTTTCAAACATGACCGGTGTGTTGTATCGGTCGGCGATCTCTAACAGTAGCTGCCAGGTTTCAAGGGCTGTTGTCAGCCAGTGGTCGAATTTTCCACGATGTTTGTTTTCTTCAAAGCCGAGATGGCAGACAATGGATTGCGGCCTGAACAGTGGCAGCAGGTTAAATGCCCGGCTGAGTTTGTCCCGCGTTATCTCTACAACCCGTTTATCAAATCCACCGGGTGAAAGATCAAAAAACGGCGCATGCAGGGTACACCGGAGCTCCTTTTCTTGAAAAATATCTGCAATTTTTCTGAAATCATCAACGTTCAACTCCCAGAGACAGTTGCCTTCAAGACCGATTTCCGGTTGCAGAGAGTTTGTAATGAACAGGTCAAGCAGGTCACCGTCCCAGAGCTGCTCAAAGGGAGCATTGACAAAACATTTTCTGGTAATGTGAGCGTATTGCCGGTCTTGCGGAATGGAGTTCATGTCCGGTTTTGGTATGGGGAGCTTTCATCGGTGCACAATGCACACCCAAAAAAATACCCTGCCGTCAAAATTGACAGCAGGGTAGCTTATACTGATTGTGTAAAAAAATTACTCCTTGTCATCCTCGGCAAGGGATTTGACAAGCAGGGTGCCGGCAAGACCAGCCAGGCCGATGTTCTTGACCTGTTTCATAGCAGGTTTGACCATTTGTGCCAGCATGCTACGACGGAGATTGGCCTCAGGAAGTTCCTGGGGCGCCTGGGCGTGCAGCAGTTCCAGATCAGCTTTCTTGGTACCGTAGTAAAGGCCGTTGGGGCCGATCTGAACGGCCT
>JAUWLT010000186.1 GCA_030613515.1 Desulfobulbaceae bacterium | reverse complement strand
GTTTTGTCAACTCCTGCCTGCTGTTTCCCTGCAGGCAGAGTGTTCCTTAAATGGTGGCTTTCGTTACTTGACCGCTTAGCTATAGCATATTATGCACAATCAGCCCGCTCCTTCCCCCATGACGACGAGTGCCAAAATGGTACCTCCGCAGAACGTGGAAGCGGAACAGGCTGTTCTCGGCACCATCCTGCTCCAGGATAGATCCCTGCTGAAAGTCGTTGAAATCCTCTCTGCAGAGAACTTCTACCGTGATGCTCACAAGGTTATCTATGAGGCCATGGTCTCCCTGTTTGAAAAGAGGGAACCCCATGACCTGATTACGGTGACCAGTCTGCTCATCGATCAAAACCGGCTTGACCGGATCGGTGGTGCCGCCTACCTGGCATCGCTCACCGACGTGATCCCTTTTACCGGCACCCTGGTCCATCATGCTCAAATAATCCGTGAAAAGTCAATCCTGCGCAGGTTGATTCAGACCAGCTCCGAGGTTGCGGCCCGCTGTTATAATGCCCAGGATGATATTGAAACCATGGTGGACGAGGCGGAAAAATCAATTTTTGAAATCGCCCAGGCAAGGAAAACACAGGGTTTTGAATCCATGGCCAGAATTGTACCCAAGGCCTTTGACCGTATTACCAGGCTTGCTGATCGCAAAGAACATATCACCGGTGTTGCCACTGGGTATGAAGAACTCGATCGTATGACGGCAGGCCTGCAGCCTTCAGATCTCATCATCCTTGCCGGCCGCCCCTCCATGGGAAAGACGGCACTGGCCATGAACATGGTTCAGCATGCAGCCCTGATTGACAAAATCCCGGTGGCGGTTTTCAGCCTTGAGATGTCCATGGAACAGCTTGCGCTTCGTATGCTCTGCTCTGTCGGCCGAATCGACTCTCAGCATATCCGTACCGGCCGCCTGCATGATAATGACTGGCCCAAGCTGACCCGGGCCACGGGCATGCTCACCGATGCCCCCATTTATATAGATGATTCAGCTGGCATTACGGTGCTGGAAATGCGTGCCAAGGCCAGGCGCCTCAAATCCGAACATGATCTCGGCCTGGTGGTTGTCGATTACCTGCAGCTCATGCAGGGCAAATCCGGAATTGAAAACCGGGCTCAGGAAATCAGTGACATTTCCCGTTCCCTCAAGGCCATGGCCAAGGAACTCGATGTGCCGATCATAGCCCTGTCCCAGCTCAATCGCCTCCTGGAGAGCCGTACCGACAAGCGCCCTCAGCTTTCCGACCTGCGTGAGTCTGGAGCTATTGAGCAGGATGCTGATGTTATCGTGTTTATTTACCGGGACGAGGTCTACAACAAGAATGAGGATAACCCCAACCGCGGCATTGCCGAGGTCATTGTCGGCAAACAGCGTAACGGCCCCATCGGCACAATAAGATTGACCTTCCTGGCAGAGTATACGACCTTTGAAAGCTATACCAACCTGCAGCCACCTGTTGGTGGTTGAGGGAAGCAGCACATCTTTCAGATGCACTTATAGACAACACCATGGATAATCAAAAACAAGCCGGATACGACTTTAAGGCCATTGAAATTAAATGGCAGCAATACTGGGATACCGATAAGGCGTACAAGGTCAGCGAGGATCCTCAGCGGAAAAAATATTACGTGCTGGAGATGTTCCCCTACCCTTCCGGCCGCATTCACATGGGGCATGTACGCAACTACTCCATTGGTGACGTCATTGCCCGTTACAAACGAATGCAGGGATTTAACGTCCTTCATCCCATGGGCTGGGATGCCTTTGGCCTGCCTGCTGAAAATGCGGCCTTAAAACGCGGCATCCACCCGGCCCGCTGGACCTATGACAACATTGCCTACATGCGCCGGCAGCTAAAGGCCATGGGATTAAGCTATGACTGGGACCGTGAGATTGCCACCTGCAGACCTGAATATTACCACTGGGAACAGTTTATTTTTCTTCAACTGCTAAAAAAGGGTCTCGTCTACCGCAAGGAGACCACTGTTAACTGGTGTGATGACTGTGCCACTGTGCTGGCCAGGGAACAGGTTATAGACGGCTGTTGCTGGCGCTGCGATCAGCAGGTCCAACCCAAAACCATGGCCGGCTGGTTTTTCAAAATAACCGACTATGCAGACGAACTGCTGGACGACCTGGACAAGCTCACAGGCTGGCCGGAAAAAGTAGTGACCATGCAGCGCAACTGGATCGGCAAGAGTCATGGCCTTGCCTGCGACTTCCAGGTGGAGGGAAATGATGAAAAAATTACCATCTTCACCACCAGGCCGGATACTGTCTTTGGCGTTACCTTCATGTCACTGGCTGTGGAGCACCCGCTCATTGATACCCTGATTAGTGGTACGGAGCATGAAGACAAGGTCCGCAGTTTTATTAAGGATACTCTGTTGGAGAAACAGCGCGCTTCTCTTGATGAAGAACCTGAGAAACATGGAGTCTTTACCGGAAAATACTGCATAAATCCCTTTAACAGGGAACGGGTACCTATCTATGTGGCCAACTTTGTGCTCATGGAGTATGGCACAGGGGCTGTTATGGCCGTGCCTGCCCACGATCAGCGCGACTTTGAATTTGCCCGCAAGTATGAGCTGCCCATTCGTCCGGTGGTACAGCCCCGTGATCAAAAACTCAGCAGCGACACCATGGAAGAGGCCTGGGAGGGAGACGGGATACTGGCAGATTCTGCAGACTTCAGCGGTCTCAGCTCAGGAGATGCACAAAAGGCTATTATTGAATATGCAGAGAAAAAGGAATTCGGCAGGCCGCATATCACCTACCGGCTTCGGGACTGGGGTGTATCACGCCAGCGCTACTGGGGCACGCCCATTCCTATCATCCACTGTGACTCCTGCGGTGTTGTCCCGGTACCGGAAGAGCAGTTGCCCATAACCCTGCCCGGCACCGATAATCCGGACGGCAGCCACGCTCCGCTCCACCAACAGAAAGCTTTTTATACGACCACCTGCCCAAAATGCGGCGGACCTGCCAAGCGGGAAACCGATACCATGGATACCTTTGTGGAATCTTCCTGGTATTTTGCCCGCTACACCAGCCCCCGCAAGGAAGATGCACCCCTGGACCGGAAAGCGGCACAGTACTGGTTGTCTGTTGACCAGTACATCGGTGGTGTGGAACATGCTATCCTGCACCTTTTGTACGCCCGTTTCTTTACCAAGCTCCTGCGCGATCTCGGTTACCTTGATGTTGATGAGCCTTTTACCAATCTGCTCACCCAGGGCATGGTTATTAACGACGGCTCCAAAATGTCAAAATCCAAGGGTAATGTGGTTGATCCAAGTGATTTGATTGAAAGATATGGTGCCGATACAGTACGCCTTTTTTCTCTGTTTGCGGCTCCACCCCAGCGAGACCTGGAATGGAATGCCCAGGGGGTTGACGGCGCCTCCCGCTTTCTGAACAGGGTTTTTCGCCTGATCCATGCCAACCTGGACTGCTTTACAGATCCGGATACCCGTCCTGTACAGGTCGAGAGCCTGCAGGAAGAAGACCGGAAGTTGCACCGTAAAACTCACCAGACTATCAAGCGGGTCACCAACAGTATTGAAACGAACTTTCATTTCAATACCGCCATTTCCGGTGTCATGGAACTGGTCAACCAGATTGGTGCAGCGACAGGAGAAGAAAAAACCGTAGACCGTGCCGTACTTCGAGAATCCCTGCAAACCGTACTCCTGCTCCTCTTTCCCATGGTCCCCCATTTCTGTGAGGAACTATGGCAGATTACCGGTCATGACCAGACTATGGATCTGCAGCACTGGCCTGCATTTGATTCTGCGGCGGCCAAAGAGGATGAGCTGACAATTGTAGTCCAGGTAAATGGTAAGGTCCGTAGCCGGTTGCAGGTCAGCACAGTAGTTACCGATAATGAACTCAAGGAAATGGCACTGGCTGACGCACGGGTCATTAAATTCATGGACGGTAAAGAGAGCAAAAAAATCATTGTGGTTAAACGCAAACTTGTTAATATTGTCGTTTAACTCTTCAATACATTTACAAATCAAGGTAAAGGAGTGTACCCGTGACCAGGACAACACCCGGACTGTTGGTCATTTTTTGTCTCATCTTCCTGCTTAGCGGCTGTGGTTATTACTTTCCGCATGTCTATGACGGGCCTGAAAAAAGCGTCTATATGCCTAACTGGAAAAACCGTACTGACAAATTAGGCATTGATGCGGTCATGTACCAATCTCTGTCAATATGGTTTCAAAAATCAAAGGCCATCCGTATTACTAAAAAAAAGGAAACAGCTGACCTGATCCTGGCCGGAGAAATCACCTTTATTGACCTGCCCAGTGTTGCCTGGGATGGGAATGCCCGTACCACGGATGTCAAGGTGAGACTTGGACTTCGTTATGTACTCAAGAACCTGAAAAACGGCAAAATACTCTGGGAAGTACCTAATGATATGTGGACCGAGGATTACGACACCCTGAATCAGTCCGCTGATAGCGAAAACGAAGCCTTGAAACAGATTATCGATGATGTATCTGAAAAAATTTATCTGGGAACCCTGGATAAACTTCGCAAGCAGAATAAAGCAGAATAGCACGTGATACAGGATACCCTTTTGTGCGGGGTTTTCTTATACGCAAGCCTAATACAAGGCCCTGTTCATCGGCAGATGAACAGGGCCTTTGTTGTTTTGTCCGGCCTCGCGTGAACAAACCTGTTTTGAAGCCACAGCCACTGCGAACAGTAAAATTCTCCTTGAACGCAAATATTTGCTCAAGTCAATTTCATATACATCCATCCGGCATACCCGTATCTCTTTAGTTCGAGCTGTTTAATGAAAAGTATGGAAAATCACATCATGGATGCTTCATCATACATTCGACTGATTGATTGCGCAGCCGGCAGGATTCCGGCCGATCTTGTTTTTACGAATGGACAAATTGTCCATGTCTTGACTGGTGAAATTGCAGATGGAGATGTGGCGGTCATTGATGGTCATATTGCAGGCATCGGCAACTATGAAGGCCAAGAGACTGTTAACCTTGACGGCAGATATCTCTCTCCAGGGTTCATAGAAGGACATATCCACATTGAAAGCTCCATGTTAACTCCTGCCCAGTTTGCTGCAGCAGTTATGCCCCATGGCACCACAACCGTTATCTGTGATCCCCATGAGATCGCCAATGTATGCGGCAAAA
>JAUWLT010000004.1 GCA_030613515.1 Desulfobulbaceae bacterium | reverse complement strand
AGGAGGATGCACAACAAATCGTTCACCGTAGATAACAGTGTCTCCATTGTCGGGGGACGTAATATCGGTAATGAGTACTTCGAGGCTGACCCCGACCTGGCCTTTGGCGATCTGGATGTGATGACAATCGGGCCGGTGGTGGAAGAGGTATCCGCCTCATTTGATGAATACTGGAACAGCGAGCTGTCCTATCCTATCAGTACGTTGAAGAGGAAGTTGACAGGGGAAACACTGGATGAGTTGCGTCCCCGCTGGGATGCTCTGATAGAAGAGGAGAAGGAATCAGACTATGTCAAGGCCCTGAAAGGTTCTGATCTTGTCCGGCGTATAGAAAGAGGTACGATTGTCTACCATTGGGGGGCAGCCACAGTTCTTGCTGATAAACCGGAAAAAATCAGCAGTAAGGTACAGGCAGAGGAGTTTTATCTCGCCCCACGTTTGAAAAAATATCTTGAAAAAACAGAGAAGGAATTAATCATTTTATCTGCCTATTTCGTGCCGGGCAGGTCAGGTGTTGATTTCTTGAAATCACTTCGAAAACGTGGTATTCGGGTGCGGATATTGACCAATTCTCTGTCGTCCAATGATGTAATTCTGGTTCATGCCGGCTATGCCAGGTACCGTCGCGAAATGCTGCGTGCCGGTATTGAGCTGTACGAGCTGGATAAAAAAATGACACCTGAGGAACGAAAGGAAAAGAAAAAAGCCGGCGTTTCAGGTTCCGGCAAGTCAAGTCTGCATGCCAAAGCGTTTATTGTTGACAGGCAGGCGATGTTTGTCACCTCTTTTAATTTTGATCCCCGTTCAGTTTATGAGAACACGGAGATCGGCATCCTGTTTAAATCACCCTCCCTGGCCAACCCCTTAGCAGAACATTTTGATCAGTTAAGCAGCAAAGGTGCCTTCCAACTTGAGCTTGTCCCGCAAGATGAGGTAGAGGACAGTGTAGATCTGATCCGCTGGGTAACCATCAGGGATGGGGAGGAAAAAGTATATACCACCGACCCCTATGCTTCTCTCTGGCGACGGTTTATCCTCTCCGTTGCCGGCTGGCTGCCTATTGAATCACAGCTGTGATAAAAGCAATTAGTTGTTAGCTATCAGCAATCAGCTAATACCTGACATTTAACGACACAGTAGGTATACGAACGATTGAGACATGCAATGTTCATTCAGATCTCAATGCGGTCGGTTTTCTGGCAGCGATCTCAGAAAAGCTCGCTCAAGCCAAAATCAGCGTCAATGTGGTCTCAGCCTATTTCCACGACCATCTCTTTGTTCCTAAAGAAGAAGCATTCAGAGCTATAGAAGTTCTCAAGGGTCTCAGTGGCACTGTGACATGACCATGCAAAATTAAATGCAGAATCCATCCGGACGCTGCTCTCATCCTCTGCTGGTGCTTTGTAAGTTTATCGACCCAGTAAAAGGCGCCGTGTGCTCAATCGAGCTATTGATAGGCTCGAAGAAAGTGACCTGCCTGGCTACAAACACGCAATATTTCATCTATGCGACAAGTACCGTCGTAATTTAAAGATAAGTACCATCAGGCAGACAGGCGAAAGACTCATTACTTTTTTGTCGTTTTTTCAGGCATTAGGAAGGTTGAGCATAGAGGAAATTTGTCGGAAGGATATTGCTGCCTATGTCGAGCATAAGCAAGAACGAGGTTTAAAAATGACCTCTGTGAAAAATCATCGGCACACAGTCTACGCCTTCATTCAGTACCTGGTTGATAACGAGGTGCTGCCGCTGAATATTCTGCACAAAAAGATCAGAATCAAGTTACCGGAAGTGCTCCCCAAGGCAATCTCTGCAGAAGATCTACAGCAAATTCTTGCAGCCATTACGACTGTGAGAGATCGTGCTCTTATTTTGCTGTTACTGCACACTGGTATGCGTATTGGCCAGCTGCTCAGGGTGAAAATGGCTGATATTATCCTACCGGAACGTAAGATCCTTTTGTACCTGGGAGAGAAGAATTTCCAAGGACGAGTTGTCTATTACAGCAGTGAAGCAGAGCAAGCACTCAAGAAGTGGCTGGCGATCAGGAACCCGAGCAGTGACTACCTGTTTTATGGTTATGCAGGGCGAGAACTCTCTTATGTCGTGGCCTGGATGATAATGCGAAAAGCTGTGCAGAAGGCCGGCCTTTCGCAAAGGGGATATAGCCTTCATTCGTTACGGCACACTGGGCTGCGTCAGCCTGCTCAAGGACGGCGATCTAGTTGAAGTGGATATTGAACATATTGACACATTGAAGAATCAGAGCATGAGGAATATCTTATTAAATCAATATGATATGATGGAAAGACAGGCAGGGTACTGTCTCCATAGAGCCACATTTAAATTCACCGGAATACAGGCAATTAGATTATAGCCGTTGAATATTGTTTTCTTAAGGAGACAGAAGCGGCTGGACAGGGGCGCATATTTTTGTTTGTTCGATCATCTGAATGGATGTCTGCGGGTGATTTCTCTCTCGCATATCTAAAATTGTTCCTGGCCTCTTAAAAAACATCTCTTTGTTTTTTATATTATTTACTTCAAAATTTCAAGGAGATAAACAGGTTCACCAATAAGTCTACAACGATTTTACGATGGAGAGCGAGCTGACAAAATTTCAAACCGGCACAGTAGGTGCTTTAAAGAGATTCCAATTGTTCATTATTTCTTTTTTATCAAACTAATTGGAGGAAACTAAAATGAAAAAACTGATTCTTGCAACCGTTGCCTGTGCCTTTATTGCCAGCCCCGCCCTTGCCAATGAATTCATTGTAGAGCAAACCAGAATGCTCGACAAGATTGCCGGCAAAATGGAAAATTCTAAAGATAACGCCGCAAAAATGGATTTTCTGACCCAGAAAAAAGCGTGTGTGGAAAAGGCCGCGGATATGGACGGGTTGAAGGCCTGCCTTGCCACATTCCCGCCTATGAGCAAGTAGTCCCCTATATACTCTAGGGATATTTTTGACTGCTCTCCCCCATATTGCAGTCAATCAGGCGGTCCGGACTTTTTCGGGCCGCCTGATTTTTTTCATGTAGCCCTATGGAATTCCTGTTCATTTTTTTGCGTAACTCACTACTTGGCTGATACGACCAAATCGTTCAATGTCACCAATTTCAAGTACCCAGGTGAGAGCAGTAATTTCGCCAATACCATCAATGGTCATCAAGAGATTAACTCGTTCGCTGATCTGTGGCTCTGAAACCCAGCACCCTCTGGGAATTGCTGTTACTAACCCCTCACCCCTAATCCCTAACCCCTGTTCCCTCCACATGCATGCGGGAGATGTCACCGACCTGGCGGACCAGGGCTCCGAGGGCGGTAAGCAGGTTTAAACGGTTTGCACGTACTGCCTGGTCTTCGGCCATGACCATAACATCGTCAAAAAATCGATCCACCGGTTCTTTCATTGTCAGCATGGTTGCCAGGGCCCCACTGTAATCACGGCCCTCAATCATGGGCTGCACCTTCTCGCTGACTGCAGTCAAGGTGGTAAACAGCTCATTTTCAGCATCTTCAGCAAACAGTGAAGGATCAACTGTTGTTGCACGATTACCCTTGATGATATTACGAATCCTCTTAAATGATCCTGCCAGTACGGCAAATTCCTCGCGACTGCGCATACTGTTCAGGGCCTCTATGCGGGCCAGACAGTCGGTGAGATCATCAAAACTAACTGCTGTAGCGGCCTCTACAACCTCCTGTTTGACTCCTGCTGCTGTCAGGTCATTTACAAAGCGCAACCGGATAAAGGCCATCAGCTGGTCCAGTGTATCTTCCTTGATTTCAATCTTGTCCGCATACTCAGCCATTGCCTTTTGGGCCAGGTCAATGAGGGGCAGGGACAGATTCTGGCTGCGGATGATATTGATCAGACCGATGGCCAATCGTCGCTGACCAAAGGCATCCTTGTTGCCGGTTGGCCGTTCGCCGATTGCAAAGCAGCCGACCATGGTATCCATGCGGTCAGCCAGGCCGACAATGGCTCCAAGCAGGGACTTGGGTAGTTCCCCGCCGGCCCGAACCGGTAGATAATGTTCATGGATGGCACCTGCCACGGCAGGTTTCTCACCGTCAAGCAATGCATAGTCACGACCGATATCCCCCTGCAGGGAAGGGAACTCGCCCACCATCTCGGTGAGCAGGTCCACCTTGGCAAGCCCGGCCACTCGCACTGCATCTTCTTTCAGTGCCGGGTCAAGCAGGTCGGCAAGATAGGAGGCAAGAACAGCAATCCGCTCACTCTTTTCCGCCATTGTACCGAGTTTATAATGAAAAATGATTCCTGAAAGGTTATCCATGCGGCTGGCCAGGGTCTTTTTCTTGTCCTCGTTAAAGAAAAAGAGGCCATCCTCAAGGCGCGCCCGTAAAACTCGCTCGTGGCCACTGACTGCAAGTTCTTTATCCTTGATATCCGTGTTGTTAACAGCAACAAAAACAGGCATCAATTCTCCGTTTTCATCAACAACCGGAAAATACTTCTGGTGCTCACGCATGGAGGTGATCAACGCCTCATCGGGCAGGGCCAGGAACTTTTCATCAAAGGAGCCGCACACGCCCCAGGGAATTTCAACCAGGTTGGTTACCGTATCAATCAAGCCCTCATCAAGTACCGCTTTGCCGCTCTCTCCAATACGCTCCCGAACTGCCTTCTCTACCTCATCAATAACCAGTCCACGCCTTTGTATCGGATCAGCAATAACCGACTTTTCCGCCAGCAACTCCAGGTAGTGGTCATACCCCTGCACCTCCACCGGCTCCGGGGCCATGAATCTGTGACCCTGAGTCGTATTGCCTGCCTGCACACCTTCAACCGTAAAGTCGACAATTTTGCCGTCATACAGGGCCAACAGCCACTGGATAGGTCGGGCAAAGCTCAGGGAACCGTCGGCCCAGCGCATGGATTTGGGAAATGGAATGGAACGAAGCAGTTCATCGAGCAGTTCAGGCAGCAACTCGCCGGTTGCCACCCCTTTGATCTCTTCTACGGCCATCAGGTACTCACCCTTTGGAGTATCAATGACCTGCAAATCATCAATCGCGACTCCTTTGGAACGGGCAAAGCCCATGGCTGCTTTGGTCGGGTTACCGTCTGTATCAAAGGCTGCCTTTCGTGCAGGTCCGATATGTTCCCGGCTACGGTCCTGCTGGCTTTCCTGGAGACCGTCCACAGCAAGAGTCAATCGCCGTGGGGTTCCCACCGACTGTACTCGGCCAAAACCAAGACCAAGCTCATCAAACTTGGCTTGAGCAGCCTGTTCCATAAAGGTGAGCGCGGGTTTGATATAGCTTGCAGGGATTTCTTCAGTTCCAATTTCAAAGAGTAATTGTGCCATTGTAAAAAATGGTTAAGGTTTAAAATTCAATGATTTTCCGGTTAATAAACTCCGGTCGGTGAACCTGAGGAGTTATTGTTTGTGTAGTTCCCAGTTCTCAAGGGGGATTCAACAGAGGCAAAAGTCGAGTAGCCGTCAGCAATGTTTTCCACCACAACCCGGAACCAGCCGATTGCCCGGGTATCGGCAAGCGCTTTACCAACCTGCCTGCAAAGAGATTCGACAGAATCCAATCTACTTGATTCTCCGGCAATTCCCTGTTGCACCAGGCCGATTAAATCTTCAATCCAGATAAACTCGTTGAAACGAACAGCCACCCGAACGTAACCCCAACGCCCCATGGATCTGGGCAGACCATCACCGGGACAATCCGATCCGGGCAGGGTTATGGGAACATCCACTTCCATGACCAGATCATTATCGTCTTGCAGCCGGCCGTGCATCCTGCACTCGTACCGTTCCATACCTATGGAACCGATAGCAGGCGCATGCTCCATGAAATAGGGGAAACCGATCTCGAGGTGGGCAGCTTCCGCATTGAGTCGCTGTTTCATCTCTTCTAAAATCAGCTGGAACTTCTGCAGGTTGAACTCGCCGTGAAACTTGTCCAGGATCTCGACAAAACGACTCATGTGCGTTCCCTTGAACCGGTGCGGCAGGTTGACATACATGTTGACCGTGGCCACGGTCTGCTGGAGTTTTTTTTCACGATCAAGGACCATAATGGGATAGGAAATCGTCTTGACACCGACCTTCCTGATATTGATACGCCGATCGTCGTGCAGGTTCTGGATATCTTTCATTGGCAGAAGCCGGAAGTCAGAGGACAGAAGCCGGAGGACAAAGACCAGAACTACAGAGATCTACTCTGTCCACTGATCTCTGGCTTCTGGTTTCTGGTTTCTGTCTTCTGATCAGTCAAGATATTTATGAACAGCGGCCTTGAGTTCATCCATGTTCGCTGACTTGACAATATATTCTTCAGAGGCCCAGGTACCGAAATCCTCCTTATACTCCTGGTAGGCAGAACTGAGAATGACAGGCAGTTCGGCATTCATCTCCTTCATCTGCCGCAACACTTCGATGCCGTTCATACCCGGCATATTGATATCCAGGATTACCAGGTCCGGCGGGCCGGCCTTGAATTTCACCAGTGCTTCCTCACCGTTAATAGCCGAGTCCACCAGGTAACCCTCATCTTCAAATTCTTCCCGGTATAACAGCTGGATACCTTCCTCATCATCAACGAGCAGAATTTTCTTTTTTTCTTCCACCGGATTCCTCCTACAGCTCGACTTCACGCAGATACCGGCAGGTATCTTCAGGGGGTATGGGATTAATATAGAAACCTGATCCCCACTCAAAACCGGCAATACTGCTCAGCTTGGGAACGATTTCAAAATGCCAGTGATAATGGCCCAGCGACTTTGACCTGAGCGGCTGGGTATGCAGAACAAAATTATAGTGCACTCCCGGGATACAACTATCCAGACGCCTGAGACTCTCGGAAAAGATATTAGTCAGGGCGGACAAAGAGGCCTCGTCCTGGTTTATGTACGAGGAGTGATGCTCTCTCGGCATAATCCACATCTCAAAGGGAGACCGGGGCGCAAATGGGGCCAAGGTAACGAACTTGTCATTTTCGCACACCAGCCGGATGTCCTGCTGGATCTCCTGACGAATGATATCACAGAAAACGCAACGATCCTTATATTTATAATAGGCCAGACTGCCCTCAAGTTCAGCAACCACCATCCGGGGCAAAATGGGCAGAGCAACAAGCTGTGAATGGGAATGTTCAAGTGATGCACCAGCCGACTTGCCGTAATTTTTAAACACCATGACATAGGCAAAACGTTCATCTTGGGAAAGGTCACGGATACGATCGCGAAAGGCCCGAAAGGTCAGGATCATCTGGTCATGGGGCAGGAATGCAAATTGGTCCTCATGGTTGGGGCTCTCAATAACCACCTCATGAGCACCGATACCGTTCATGCGGTCATACAGCCCTTCCCCCTGCTTGTCAAGTTCCCCTTCAATGACCAGGGCCGGATACTTGTTAGGTACGACCCGCAGCTTCCAGCTGGAAGAGTTCGGCCCCATCCACGGTTCGCGTCCATAGACCAGCACCTCATCGGGAGTTGTTTTCTCGTGTTCAGGGCAAAGTGGACAGAAACCTCCCTTGGTTTTCGATGGTTCAACCACAAAATCCGTTGGCCGTTTTCCGCGTTCCCTGGCAATAATTATCCAACGGCCAAGGATAGGATCCTTACGTAATTCCGGCATATCCGTCAGCGTCCCTGGGCTTTTTCTCGCTGTTCCTGTTTGATCTTACAATCTATACAGAACTTAGCCACCGGCCGCGCCTCAAGACGCTTCATGCGGATATCTTTACCGCATTCATCACAGACACCATAGGTTCCTTCATCAATCCTGGCAATGGCCTCGTCAACTTTATCTAACAGTTTACGCTCCCTGCCGCGCAGACGAAGCTCAAAACTTCGATCCGACTCCATCGTAGCACGATCATTGGGATCAGGAATATTACCGTTCTGGCTGGTCATGTCTGCGAGCGTCTGCTCAACATCAGAGATGACATCCCTTTTCATCTGCTCAAGCTGTTCCTTGAATTTCTGCTGTTGTTTGCTGTCCATGATTATTCTCCGGTCATTGGTCTGTAAGCCGGTTATTATTTCCAGTACAGTTAATGAACAATATTTCGATACAGCTCTGTACAACTTACTGCGCTATCAGAGGACATACCACAAAGACGGCCGGTAACAAAGAAAATTTTTCCGCAGACCAGCGGTAGCAATTACCTGTCCGAGCTCCTGACAAAATCCCCGCTCTTGCCGCCACTTTTCTTTACCAGGCGGATAACAGAAATTTCCATACCCTTGTCTACGGCCTTACACATATCATATATAGTCAGGGCTGCAACAGAAACTGCCGTCAACGCTTCCATCTCCACACCGGTCCTGCCCGTAATACCGACAGTAGCCTCTATCCCGATGGTGTGAATGTCGTCATGAAAAGAAAAGGAGACATCCGCCTTGGTAATTGCCAGGGGATGACACAAAGGAATCAAAGAATCCACCTTCTTGGCAGCCATGATGCCGGCGATCCTGGCTACCCCCAGGACATCACCCTTTTTCATGGTGCCGGCCCGCACCATCTCGTAGGCAGCAGGGAGCATGGTGATCCGTCCTTCGGCTGTCGCAACCCGCACGGTTTCCTTCTTAATGCCTACATCCACCATCCGGGCATTACCGGCATCATCAAAATGGGTAAATTTTGTATTCATAGGTGTCATCTGTCAGGTGTCAGAAGCTTAAGGAGCAACCTGCTCGTCCCTAATCCCTTGTCCCTATTCCCTGCTTTTATGCCTTTTCCTTCTCTTCTTCTTTCTTAAACTTTTTAAAATGACCATGGAACAGTCTGGAGAAAAAGCCTTCTTCTTCCTCATGGTACTGATCGTCAAACTCTTGCAGCAGTTTCTTCTGTTTTTTCGTGAGCTTGGTCGGAGTCTGGACCTGCACCTCGACAACCATGTCACCCCGACTGCCTCCCCGCAGGCTGGGAACACCTTGTCGCCGCAGGGTAAAACGTTTACCGGCCTGAGTACCGGCCGGAATTTTCAGCTTGGAAGAACCTTGAATGGTGGGTACATCAACCTCGCAACCCAGGGCTGCCTTAACCATGGGCACAGGAAAGCTCAGAAAAATGACCTGGCCGTCACGCAGGAAAAACTCGTGCTCCAAAACGTGAATAAGCACGTACAGGTCACCGGAAGGACCACCACGGCGGCCCCCCTCACCTTCACCGGTTAATCGCATGCGGGAACCGGTATCTACCCCGGCAGGAATCTTAAGCTTGACCGTCTTTTTCCGGTTAACCAGTCCTTGACCGTTACAGTCAGCACAGGGTTCGGAAATGACTTGGCCGGAACCGTGACACTGGGGACAGGTTGCACTGACCTGAAAAAAACCCTGGGAACGGATAACCTGGCCACGGCCATTACAGGTGGGGCAGGTCTGGGGTTTATGGCCCGGACGGGCTCCCGAACCTTCACAGGTCCAGCAGGTCTCACGTTTGGTTATTTCGACCTCCTTTTCAACGCCGTGCACAGCATCCATAAAGGAAATCTCCAGATCATAGCGCAGGTCATCGCCCTGCACCGGGGCATTGGGATCGCGCCTGCGTGAACGACCGCCGAACCCGAACAGATCTCCGAACATCTCATTGATATTGGAAAAAATATCACCAGCATTACCTGGGCCTGAATAACCGGTATTCTTTAATCCCTCATGGCCATAGGTATCGTATATCCGCCGCTTCTGCCGATCACTGAGTACTTCGTAGGCCTCGGCAGCCTCTTTGAAACATGCTTCCGCCTCTGCATCATTGGGGTTGCGATCTGGATGATACTTCATGGCCAGTTTACGGTAGGATTTCTTTATGACCTCCCCGCCGGCATCCCTTGATACTTCAAGGATCTCATAATAACATCTACTCATGACTGCTCAATGACCTGTCTATGCCTGATCTTCTTCAGTTTCTGCCGGTGCAGTCTCTTCACGGTCTGCTTCTTCCCGGGCTCGGCGCTGTTTAGGCAGTTCCTGAATATTTTCAAAGGTCACCTCACCGGCGGAAATTTCACGCAGGGTCATAACGATTTCCTTGTTTTTCCCCTGCACAAGGAAAGGTTCTCCTTTCCTGTGCTGACGGATACGTTCAACAGCAAGATGAACCAGGGCAAAACGATTATCATCACCTACCTGCTCAAGACAATCTTCAACAGTAATACGAGCCATTTACGGCCTCCTTAAAATAAAAACATAATTATCAGCGTACTGTATCTGTCATACAATGGGACACAGTCATGGCAAAATCAAGGGAGAAAGTAAGGGAAAAGGAACAAACCTACCAACGGCCAATTTCCTTTTCCCTTTTCCCTTACCCTTAACTTACTTTTCAAAGGGATTGCGCAGCAGCAGGGTCTCTTCGCGATCCGGGCCTACTGAAACAATTACCGGTGCAACACCGGAAATATCTTCAATGCGCTTGACATAATCCCTGGCATTCTGCGGCAGGTCATTAAAATCACGTACTTCGCTGATTTCTTCATCCCAGCCGTCCACCTCTTCATATACGGGCCTGGCCAGGGCGGTCTTGCGGATATTGGCCGGCATACAGTCAAAGGCTTCGCCCTCAACAGTATATTTGCGGCCAATTTTGAGCCTGGGCTGCCCGGACAGGACATCAAGCTTGGTAATGGCAAGACCGGTAAGACCGTTTAAGCGGACGGCATCGTTTGCAACCACCATATCCAGCCAGCCGCAGCGACGGCGGCGACCGGTGGTGGCACCGAATTCTCCCCCTTTTTTCTGCAGTTCATCACCGACACTGTCGCCTTCCGGCAGCTCGGAGGGAAAAGGACCTTCTCCGACCCGGGTGGTATATGCCTTAAGGATACCAATGACTTCGTCAATATGGGCCGGACCGAAACCGGAACCGATACAGGCATTACCGGCAATGGTATTGGAAGAGGTTACAAAAGGATAGGTTCCGTGATCAATATCAAGTTGGGTTCCCTGGGCACCCTCAAAAAGAATGTTTCTGCCTTCACGCCTGGCCTTGTCCAGTTCCATGGAAACGTTGCCGATAAAGGGGGCAAGTTGTTCTGCAAACGCTTCAAACTGTTCTTTGATGGCATCAAACGAGGCTGCTTCGGCGCCATACTGTTTAGTCAGATAGAAGTTCTTTTCCTCGATGTTAGCCTGAAGTTTTTCGGAAAACTGTACGGGATCAAGAAGATCCCCGGCTTTAATCCCTACCCGGCCAACCTTGTCCATATAACAGGGGCCAATACCGCGTCCGGTGGTCCCGATCTTTTTCCCCTTGGACAGAGCAGCCTCACGGGCATGATCAAGCATCTGGTGATAGGGCATGATAAGATGGGCATTTTCACTGATCAGCAGACGACCAGGAGTCACCGGCAGTCCTTTACCGTTTAACTCTGCTATCTCCTCAAGCAGGACACCGGGATCAATGATCACACCGTTGCCGATCATGCAACTCTTATCTTCATACAGGATGCCGGAGGGAATAATATGAAATACATATTTTTTCCCATTCACAACCAGGGTATGACCGGCATTATTTCCACCCTGAAAACGAACTATACAATCTGCGTACTTTGTGAGCAGGTCTACAACCTTTCCCTTACCCTCGTCACCCCATTGAGTGCCGACCACTACAACACTGGCCATGAAAAACTCCTGATTTTAGGTAATTACAAGAGGAAAGGCTGAATACCATTCCGACACGGAAGTAAGCAGCCCACACAAAACGAAGAAATATAGCAAAGAGTGAGGAAAAAGTCAAATTCAGGAAAATGCGGCCGGAAAAATTTACCTGGCAGGTATTCTATTCTTGAGTGTGATCGGCCATGAACTCTTTGACCAGAAGGTCAGAAGTAATAATAAAATAGATTGCTCCGGTTGGTGTTTGTTCTTCTTTCTTTCCTTCTTTTTTAACTCCGTCATTTTTTTCTTCCATGCCTTCTTGCTTCACAGTTAAATCAGGAGTTATATCAAGCTCAGAACTAAATTTAACAGTGGCTATAATCCCAAGATCACTGGTCTCCTTTATCTTTTTTGAGGCATTAAAAACATCTTCTGAAACAGCCCCGTGTTTATTAAATGCCCAGTACAGCATCTTGCCATGAGCCATGGTGGTGGGAGTATCAAAATGATCCATCAGGCCGGCAACCATTGCCTTAAACTGTTCTTTATCAGCATCTTTTTTTTGCTGATACATGGCCAGAATTCTGTCTGTTTTTGCATCAACAACGACAATCAGCTCCTCAGCATTAAACTTATAGGTTCCCTCGTAGGCATCACCTTGCACAGGATTCTTTTCAGCTGTTTTTTTCTGGTCAGCAGAAAGTTTTTCACCAACAGCATATCCATTCAAACCAAGCTTTAAGGATATAACTTGATCTAACAGCGTTTCTACTTTTTTATCCTCAGCATAAACAGAAAGAGTCATTGCCAGCAAAGCAGCAAAAACAAACGTTACCAACCGCATTGTTTTTCTTTTTTTGTCTCGGTACATATCTACAAATCCTCAATAAAAAAAACCGCCCCGATTTCCTGAAGTGGAAAACGGGGCGGAGATTCTACTCTAAACGAATTATACGGTTTCTATTACTTCTTGTCTCCGTAACGTTCGGCAGCCTCAGCCTTGATAGCTTCCATCTGGCCAGTATCAAAGCCTGCTTTGTACCAGGCATGCTCAGGTTTGGCAAGCAACTCGTTGATAACCTTCTCGTACTTCTCCGTCATACCTTTAGCCTCTGCAAGATGCATCAGCTCGGGGATAAACTTAAAATAGAAGTGCTTGGCAACTTCGTACATTCCATGCCAATGGGTATAATCCGGCCCCTGCATGGCAGCGCCGTGACGGGCACGACGACCTTCATGATGCCAGATCTCCCACCAGATCCAACCAAGTTCGGTATGGAAGGTAGAACCATGGATCAGGCCATCCTTCTTTGCCATTCCGTACAGCATTTTGGTCGGCTTGGCAAACTTCTCATTATAGGTAACAACAAGAGAATCAAACTGGGTGTAGAAGTTATCCACCTGCTGCATACCATGACAGGATTTACATGCGCCCTTCATGTTGTTACGACGATCTTCCCAAGAGATAACCTTGGCAACCTGCTTGGTGGCCATGGTTTTTTTCAGTTTGCCGTCTTTCAGTACATAGGTTTTATACTTGGCTTCCTGTCCGGCCATAGGCGGAATATCACCAGGTACATCTGCAACTGTGCCGTCGTTAAAAATTACACGATTCAATTTAACGGAAACTTTCGGACGCAGGGTCCAGGAAATACGATCACCAACGTTATGGGTATTCGGAGCAATTCCACCGTCCAGTTTCACATAAGCACCCATATGGCAGGTAGAACAGGTAGGAGCTGAATAATAGTCTTTACCTAATACCCAGGATCCATTCTTTAGGATATTCATGCCGTTGGCTCCGCCTTCACGGACAGAAGCATTATAGGCAATACCATGCTTAGACTCGTTATAGATCTCCATCTGCGGATGATCCGGGCCAAGATGACATTTTCCGCAGTTCTCAGGCTGACGGGCAATCGAGGAACGGAAGGAATGCTTGGAATGGCAGGCCATACAGGAACCCTTGGAACCATCCGGATTGATCCGGCCAATGCCGGTATTGGGCCAGGTCATGTAATCGATCATAACGGCCTTGGCTTCATTATGAAGCGGCTTGCCGTCTTTACCACGTTTAATCTTAATCACTGAGCCATGGCACTGCCAGCAGCCGTTGACAACATCGGCCTTGGTGGGTTCCATGGAGCAGATAACCTCACCAACCACGTTATCCAGTGAAGCCATAATTTCACCGGCAGTGGCATGATGCGAGTTAACCATCTCTTTTACTTCGCGCTCATGGCAAAAATTACAATCAATGGGCGAGAGAATGGTCTTGATAAATGCACCTTCATGCTCATAGCCAAGTTCATCGCCTTTATTGGCGGCATGACAGTTATAACAGCCGACCTGACCATCTTTTGCCGCTGCATGGGGTGAATGCTGCCACTGTTTCACCAGGGAAACGTTCTCTTTCAAATGGCAGTTCACACATTTCACATTTATTGCTTTAGCCGCCTCGTCCTGGGTATTTTTTGACTGCTCAGTGGTGGCAAAGGCCGAACCGGCAGCAAAAAGCCCAAGGACTGCAATACAAAATGTTTTTTTCAAATGTTTCATTCAGTTTCCTCCTGATATGAACGTCTTTAACCTTAAACCAGATGCAATTCGATCTACGAATTACCTGCAAACTTTCGCTGTCTGCACTGTCACCTCCTTTTATTCAACGTGGTATGCCCTCCTTTCATTTTGTATTGTTCTTGGGAAAATGTGTTTTTTCTCATAGCAACCTACTCATCAGACAGACTGCTTATTTGCTGCCGGATCATCATCAAGCCAGAAAGGAAAAACCTTGCTGAGAAGAAAGAGAAAAACGATAGGCAGAATCATGATAATAATTGAAACCAGAATACCCTCCTTCTCAAACCATTCCGGATGAAAAACCGTATGGCCCCGTTCGCTTTTGGACATCAACTGGCCGCCGATAACAACATTCCAGCGCATGAGCAGAACCTGAATAAGGATCATCAATGAGACAATGGAACCAAAAAACTTCACCACGCCATCGGGCAGTTTCACCAGGGAGAGTATGCCAAGCGCTACAAAAGGAATGACGGAGAAAATGCCGACCTGGGCTACCCAGAAGGTTCCGTACAGCGGGCCAAAGTAGAGAGCATGCAGTTGATGCCAGTGATGTGTCGCCATATAGTAATGGGAGAAAAGCTCAAGCATCTCAAAAACAAAGTCCAGGATAAAGCAGCCCCAGAGGAACTTGATTAATGTCCGGACACAGTCCATATCAAGGGCCTTACGGGTAAAGGTCTTGATCAGGATATAGGAGAGGATAATACCGGCAATGCCGGAGACACTGGCTGACAGCAGAAAAATAACCGGCATCAGGGGTGTAGCCCACATGGGATTAGCCTTGACCCCGCCAAAGATGAAACCGACATAGCCGTGCAGGGTACAGGCCATGGGAATACCTATGGCTGCCAGAAAGGCGATTATTTTATGATCCAGGGCCAGGGACTTTTCCGACACGTTGTCACTGCCCAGGGTCAGGACGCCGTATAGCTTTTGCATATAGCCTGTCGAAGTCTTTTTCAGGGCAACCAGGGTCGGGCGATAGATAAGCAAAATCTCAAGAATAAGGAGCACGGTATAGGCGGAATAGATATAACCGAAACCGGCCATTGCCGAGGAGGCGCTCGGGGTAAACATCATACTCATTGCCCGCTCAGGATGGCCCAGATGATTGAGCAACGGCATGGTGGCAAAGGCCACAAAGGCCAGAGCAAAGATCAGGGCATAGCGGGACACCGGCTTCAATGATTCAATATGAAAAACATGATAGAGTGAGGACACTATAAATGCGCCGGCCACAATACCGGTAATATAGGGATACAGAACGATCATCAGGCTCCAGTGCACATGAAGATCGTTGGGGAAAACAAAATTGGTCAAGGCGGTTGCTGCCGCTACTCCATGTTCAGGACTCATTAGACCACCTCTCTTCGTAAGCCCACATAGTGGAGCGACGGTTTATTTCCCATTCCCGGTTTCAGGATCGAGACCACATGCGGCTGGTGCAAAATTTTGTACACTTCGGATTCCTTATCATTCAAGTCACCGAATTTCCTGGCCTGTACCGGACAGACATTAACACAGACAGGCAGCAGTCCCTTGCGAACCCGGTGATAACACCAGGTACATTTATCAGCGGTCTTGGTCTTGGGATTGATAAAGCGAACAGAGTAGGGACAGGCCTGGATGCAGTAACCGCAGGCAACGCAACGCTTGGCATCAATTAACACAAAGCCGTCATCGGTCTGATAGGTTGCACCAACCGGGCAGACCTGCACACAGGAGGGATGCTCACACATATTGCAGAGCTTAGGCACAAAAAAGGTGTCGCGAACGGGATGTGGAATATCCTTGCGCGGCTCCTGGTATCCGTCCAACCCTCCATTCGGGCTGTCAACGTATACATTATCCTCATCATCAATCACATACCGTTCAACCCAGGTCCGATACATGCCATCGGGAACCTGGTATTCATTTTTATCGGCCACACAACAGGAACCGCAGCCAATGCAACGGGTAATATCAACGATAAAAGCAAATTTTCTTTTGGTAATAAATGGTTCCGTATCATCACGCATACCGGTAATCTGTTCCGGTATATTTCCCAGATCCATAGCACCTGCCGGAATTACCAGCAGCAGTGAACCGGCTATGGTTCCGCTCAGCACGTTTTTGATAAATGCCCTTCGATCCCGGGACATTTCTTTTTGTATAACGTCCATCATTTGCTGTCCCCCCCTGCACCGACAATGGCCTTGGCCTGATTTACCCACATCAGCGGAGCGTGGACATTATGGCATTGATTACAGTTATGATCTATTCGAACATGTTTCTCTTCAAGATGCTGGGGCATGGATATCATCTTTATCGACTCTTTGGGCCGAGCCCTGATGATCTGGTTATGGCAGCGCAGACAGAGTTTTTTTATTTCCTCGCCCTGTTTCATGGGCAGGTCGGCAATTACCTTGCCGTCTTTGACATGATCCGCCATCGGACCATGACAGAACTCGCAGGAAACCGTATTATGCACACCTTCCAAATGCATTTGCCTGATATAAGGGTGACAGACAAGACAGGAGGCATTGGTTCCGTTGCGGATGGGCCGGTTCATCTCATCTTCAATGGCACTGCCTCTATAGTGGCCGAATTCGCCAAACGTCTTCGGCATCACCATCGCCCGCACAGCAACTCCAAGACCTAAGACAGCGATCAAAATTAGAATGATCTTGAACACATGGCTGTAGCTTTTTGACTTGTACTCCTGTTGCACGAAAACCTCCCTGCGTTAACAGCGACAATAATTTTACTTTCAATTTTTCTAAGAGATGCAATTCCTGTTCCAAAAAAAAAGTGATGTATTTTAAAGCAATTACACATTCAGTCGCCCGCATCGTTACCACCAGGTAACGAACCCGCCATTTTCGAGTGTCACCAATTGGTAACACTCTATTCTGCCTCCGTCATCCTGCCAGAGGAATGACTTGACCTATGGCATAAATAGAGGCAGATTGTTCGTAAACAATCACAGGCAACGCATCTCTCCTACGCAGGAATAACGGGATAGCAAAAAAATATAATTTTACAAGATTGTCACAGATACGACCTATAAAACAAATCCGTATGAAAAATATAAGCCGAATCCAACGCGAAAAAAAAACTATCGAGGTGATGATCCGCCACTACTGCCGTCTCAATCACCATCACAATCATGAATTATGCCCGGAATGCAACAAACTGCTTGCCTATGCCCGTAAACGGTTGGACAACTGCCCCTTTCAGAATGGAAAAACTACCTGCGGAAAATGTCCGGTCCACTGCTACAGGCCGGACAAACGGGAGTCAATTCGAAAAATAATGCGTGAAATAGGTCCAAGGATGCTTTTAACGAATCCGATCATGGGAATCAGACACGCCATTGACGGACTGCGAAAAAAACCGGTTGGAAAAGAGGATAACCAGCGTTAACCCATCACCTGGTTTTCAGCCCTGCGGCAGCACGGACCGGCAGCGCCCTGGCATTGATGGTTGACATGGGATGTCCCCAGTCCGGATTGCCGTATTCGAAATCAAAACTGGCAACCCTTGCGTCCTTTCGATCCGAGGCCCAGGGACAACACCCGGTTAGTTTTATGTTAGCGACTATGGAATAGCCGCTGCCTTTATAGGCTTCCAGCTCAAAGAGGGTGGCCAATTCGTCCTGGGTGGGCAGCCGCCAGTCGTCATATCCGCCACCGGTATAGTTTTCACAATACGCTTGTGCATCAACCAGACTGATGTCGGTACCGTTATCGCCAGCAGCCCACATTAACCCGGTCCCGGTATCAGTGACCGTCGTCTCGTCGATTATAAAACGGTCACCATTCTTTGCCGCATTATCAATGTCTGCAGCAGAAGATATCGAAGTAAAGATAACAATACCAAAAAACACGGTAATTAGACGAAGAATTGTTTTCATTGTTTCTCCCCTACAACGGTGGGCACAGCCCACCCTACACATATAACGTTGTTGCAAAATAAAAGTGCCCACCGATATTATTAAAACCACAGATCCTCAAATACCTCTGAACTCCGGTCCCTGGTAGAGTTAGTAACGAAACTGATCACTTTCACCCGGCCGTCGCGGAAACGTATCTCCATACTGGTATGAATCGGCAACTTGGGTGGTTTGCCTCTTGAGGCAGTGATAACCGGACTGTTGATCCAGCGATGAACGGCTGTCAACATGCCTTCGATGGTAATCAGATCGCCCTCGGTCAAAATTTTCTTGATCTTTTTACCCCCGGGATCAAAGACAGAGAGATCAAAAATATAGGTTTCGTCGGCATACCGGTTCAGGATTGCTCGAGCATCCATAACCGTAGCAATTTCTTCATGACTTGATACAAGAATATCATAGGTTTCAATGCGATATTCCTCAGCTTCTCCCTCAACCATGGAACCATCGACATACTGTTCCATGATAAAGCGGCCACCACTGCCCATCTTACTGCTCATTCTTGCAATGGTATAGATTCCTGGTTGGGAAGCCTCTTTGACAATTTTAAAGGAACCATTTTCATCAACGGATTCCCACCGCCATCCCTTGAAACCTTCCACCGGCCAGTCACCACCCACACAGATCAGAGTACCATTCTTCAGCAGTTCATAATACTGGGCCCCCCTGGAGTCATTCCAGGCGATTTTTTTATTGCTGAGCAGCGCGTTCTCGGTCATCGATTTTTCTCCGGCAAACTCTACATTCCGTACTACCGGAACTACATAATAACTCACGACCATAAGCACGGATAACCCAGCAAGACCAATACCAATTTTTTTCAGCTCAGGGATACTTTCCTTAAAATCCGTCCTCTCCAGAAACTCTCTGCCCTGCAACCATTCAAAGGACAGTGCCTTGCCCATTTTTTTGCAGGCCACAACACAGTCACCACAGTTACTGCATTCCAGTTCAGCCCTATCATAAAGTGTTTTGGGCTTTAAACTTAGAGTACAGGCAGATTCACACCGTTCACGCCCTGGTTTACAGATACATTTTTCCCGGTCAAAAACCACCTTCATACGCTTACGGTTGAACTGTTTAGTTAAGGTGATCAAAATCGACTGGGGACAGACATAGCGGCACCAGAGACGTTTGCCGGCAAAAAATTCTAAAGCCAGCACTGCCAAAATGAAAAGAAAACAGAGCGATATAATGTCCTGACCAAAGTAATACTGAAAAAACCTGGTGTACCAGGCGGGCATTGAAAGTTGATTCAGTATCGGAGTGGTCGAGAAGATGAAAAAGCCGATGAAACCAAGAGTAAAGATGGCCATTTTAAAAGGAAATCCATTCATGTCGAGTGGTAATCCCTTACGGCCACGACCCATAATTTTTCTGCTCAGTTGCTGGGTCCATTCCGACAAAAGACCGTACGCACAGATCCAGGAACAGAAGACCGTTCCAAGAGCGAAAGCAAGCAACAGCGGCAGCAAGGTACCGATTGCATTATCTACAGTGAGGTAGAAATTTTTTACAGTCAACTGCAATACAGCCAACGGATCGGCAAACGTTATACCAAACAGATGAAATGAGAAATAGTTGCCATACACATAGCTGTAATCAGTACGGTTAAGAATGGGGATAATGATAAAGGATATTGCGACAAAGATCTGGAAGGTGCGGCGATAGGTTTTCAGTGTCAGTTTTTTCATTACGCGCCTCCCTCATCAACCCTGCTGCTCTGGAACCTGGTGGGCGTAATCACAATAGCATCGGCAGGACAAACATGTTCACAGAGCCCACAACCGGCACACTCATCGGTAATCACCGGATACTCACCTCTCTCTAACCGCATAGCCCGCCATTTGATAGGGCAACGCTCATAACAGCTGCGGCAAAGCAGGTACTCTCTCCAAGTATAGCACTTTTTTCGGTCAAGCTCTGCAAAGCCCATACGTACATCTTCGATCGCTACATCGTGCAAAGCGTCTGAAGGACAAATGGCGGAGCAACGCATGCAGAGATGGCAGGGGGCATCCTTGGGATTAATCTCCGGTGTACCGGCCAGAAAAAAATTAAAACCCCGCCGCATCTTGATACAATCAAAAATGCAGACCTGGGCGCATTGACCGCACTGCAGGCAGCGGGAGAGAAATTCCTTTTCACTCCGAGCCCCAGGAGGCCGGAGAAAATGTTTTTTAAGATCAAACATCTCATCCTCTGATCCGTTAAATTGGAGGCGTGTAGACTGTTAGTTGTTTAGGTTGCCGTAAACGTCCCTAACAGACTACACCTACAATCGAAACAGCTGACATCGTGCAGCTGCCATGCAGGCAACGCACGAACATGGTCCCACATTGTGGGCATATGCCCACAATGCAAGAAAAAAAATCCGGCCGCCACAACAAGGGTGACGACCGGAATCTGCTTAATTGATGGGGTCTTTGGGTTCCTTGCGCATCAAATCAGTCAAGCTGAGATTTGTCTGCAGGTTGCCGTTTTCATCAATTTCATCTTCAATGGTCAGATAGGTGGTATAGGTGGTTAAGACACCATCCAACTCCTTAATCTTGTTCATTATTTTTTCAACATCATCGGCTGGGACTTCCGCCACCGTCACGATGAAGTGATCCTGGTGAACACCGTAGGTGGTGATCTCCGGCATCTTCTTGACCTTTGCCTCCACTTCCCGGACATCCTCATCCAGGGTGTGAATCAGAAATCCCAGTATAGCCATGTCGCTTAAGCCTTCTTGATCCGTACAGCACAAATCTTGTACTCAGGCTGTTTGGAGCCCTTGTCAAAGGCGTTCAGTGTCAGTTTATTGATCATCAGCTTGGCATCAAACCAGGGGACAAAGACCATGCCCGGTCGGCAGACATCAGATACCTTGGCCTGGAAGACCATCTTGTCGCGCCTGGTCTCCAGCAGTACGTCGTCACCGTTTTGGATTCCATATTTCTTGGCATCCTCTGTGTTCACCTCGACATACGCATTTGGGAAGGATCGACGTAACTCCGGTACCTTCATGGTCATGGTACCGGTATGCCAGTGGTCGATAACCCGGCCGGTGTTGAGCACCATGGGGTAATCGTTGTCCGGTTCTTCGGCCGCACCCTTGTATGGACGGAACCAGATTACAGCCCTGCCGTCAGGTTTGCCGTAGAAATGATACTTGTTCTTGTAGTCCTTGGGGATATTGGGATCCTCTCCCCGGACATAGCGAATTTTGGTGCCCGGGTGATCCTCGGTCGGACAGGGCCACAGAATGCCGGACTCCTTCTCCAAACGCGGTCTGGTAATACCGGCAAAGTTGTACGGAGTTTCGCTGCTCATTATGCGCCATTCTTCCCAGATATCATCGGAGTTTTTAAATGGGATTACTTTGGGATCCACCCCCATGCGTTTGGCAAAATCCAACAGAATTTCAACATCGGGTTTGCACTCGCCCATGGGTTCTACCGACTGGTCCAACAAGGAGTAACGCCGCTCGGAACAGCCGTATACCCCTCTCTTCTCACACCAGAAAGCCGGCGGCAGCAGAACATCGCAGTACTTAACCGTCTCGGCATCCATAAAGGGCTCACTGAGAACCATAAAGTTGTCATCGCGCTTCATGCCCTCGGTGTAAATATTCACATTGGGCATAGAATGAGCCGGGTTGGTGCAAATGACAAATATTGCCTTGACCTTGGCCTCGGAAAAGGCGTTCCACAGGGCAACGGTGTGCAGCCCGGGTTTGGGAGCAATAGTGCCCGGTTTCAGGCCCCACTGTTTTTCCACATGGGCACGGTGTTCAGGTTTCTTGATCAGACGTCCGGCAGGCAGCAGGTGACAGAGTCCGCCGGTATCACGAACACCGCCACAGGCATTGGGCTGGCCGGTGAGCGAGAATGGTGTCGCACCGGTTTTGCCGATTTGACCGGTTAACAGATGCAGGTTGGATACCAGGTTGTTGGCCCAGACGCCGCGGATGCGTTGATTGAGCCCCATACACCAGAAAGACATAGAGCCGGAGGCCTCGGCAAACATCTTGGCACACCTGATGATTTGATCCGCCGGAACACCGGAAAGCTTTGCAGCTTTTTCCGGAGTGTAGTCTTCCAGGAACTTCACATAGGCATCGAAATCAACCTTCTTCTTGTCACTGGTCATAAAAGTGACATACTTTGAATGAAAGCGCTGATTATCCAACTCCTCCTGGATGATAACATAGGCCATCGCATTCATAATAGCCAAGTCAGTTCCCGGTCTGAACGAAAGATGCTCGTCAGCAATACGGGCAGTATTGGTTCTGCGCGGATCAGCAACAATGATCTTGACGTTGGGATCAGCCTGTTTGCGTTTAGCAACCCGTTTAAAAAGAATCGGATGGCATTCGGACATGTTTGAGCCGATAATAAAGAAGCAGGTGGCTGCGTCAATATCATCATAGCTGCCGCACGGCTCATCCTTACCAAAGGTAGTTACATAACCGCCAACCGCAGAAGCCATACAGAGACGCGGGTTACCCTCGACGTTGTTGCTGCCCAGTCCGGCCTTCCAGATTTTGGAAGCCAGGTAGGTCTCTTCGGTCAGGGCCTGGCCGGAACCATAATAGGCTACTGAAGTCGGTCCGTGTTCCTTGATAGCGCCTTTAAACTTGGAAACGACAAGGCTCATGGCCTCGTCCCAGGATGCCGGCTTGAGTACTCCATTCTTGCGAATATAGGGTTTGGTAACCCGCTCCTTGGCGTATACAATCGGCGGCATCAAGGCACCTTTCAAACAGAGAAATCCCTCATTATGATTGTTCGGGTCACCCTTGACGGTTACCACCTTGCCATCTTTAACACCAACCATAACACCACAGCCGGTGCCACAGAAGCGGCAAACGGACTTGACCCACTTATCAGGTTCTCCCGCATCAGCTGCCATAACCGATGACATTGGACCACCGATTGCCATCATTGCTGAGGATGCAGCGGCATACTTAAGGACTTCACGTCTGGTTAGTTCCATAATCTTTCTCTCCCTTTTTATGATTGTTCTGTTTGTTGCTCACTTAGTTTTACTTTCAGTCCTGCCATATGCATCATGATGCAATGAATTTTGATGAAACGGATGGCATTGATAACAATCCGGGTCCACACCGAATTTTTGCTCCATCCTTATCATTGCAGGTTCATGACATTTTCGGCAGACTGCTTTAACATCCGGTACCACAGCCCAGGGAATCGAGCCCTGACCATCCGGCTGACCATGACAGACAAAACACTTCATCAAAGTAAACCCATGCTTTGATTCCAGCCAGTTCTGGGCAACTCTTGGAGTGTGCGCTTTATGACACTCATAACAGTCAGCAGCAGAATCAGGCGCCTTCAGATGTTGAAACGTGCCGGCTGTAACAGCCGGTTGAAAACAGGGGGCAAGAAAAAGGCCAAAAACTGCACAAGCCGCCAACCTTTTCCCGTAACGCTTCATGGAAATTGATTTTTTCATTTTTTCTCCCCCTTCATGTCGGCAGCTTTCGCTTCACTTTCAGCAAGTTTTTTTACAAACTCTGCATTTATCTGTAAATCCCAATCAAATTCCGGCAAATGGGCCATATTTACATGACAGCCCGCACAATTTTTACGAGTCATGCCGTTTTTACCAAGAAAGGCGTCATGACAGAGTTGACCAATTTCGGAAATCGGCTCATTTTTGACATTTTTAGACAGATCTTTGTGGCATTCCCGGCATTTTTCATTTGAGATACCGTTACGGGCATTGGTCTGCAGCTTGCGCCGATCAAACGCGCCGGGTTCAAAGATTTTTTTATCATAATACTCATGGCGTGCATAATAGCTGGTGAGCGGACTATAGTGAAACTGATGGCACTGTTCACAGGAGATGGGCTTGTTGTCTTTGTCAACAGCATGCGGAGAACTTTTCAATTCTCTCTCATACATCTTGACATCATGACAGCGCATACACTCCTCGACAACGGGCCGGGTCTTAAGTTCCGGCTTATCCTTTTCATCAGCCGACTCTGCAGCTATGGCAGGCAGGCACAAGCCAACCACCAAGGAGGTAACGGCCAGTAGCCGTAATACAGTAGCATTACTGAAAAAACAAGGCATCTTCATTCCACTCCCTCTTAAATATTAATAGAACACTTTGACAGCCTGCTTCCTGACACCGGAAAAAACTGATTTTCTCCAGCAATTCCCCACATCATAAAAATATGCAATTTGCATTCCAATATTTTTTTCCTTTGATACTCTTTGGTTAGCAAAAAATATCGGCCATGCGTTACCAAACGGTACCATCTCTGCCAATACATCGTTACCGCGCGGTAACATTTTTTCATTGCAACAACCCTGTTCGGACGTAGGAGGTCACAGGCACCCCGGTGAACTCTTATGTCCAGACAATAGCTATCGTTGCTCACGCCGTACCGGCAGAAGTATCCGGCGCATTTTCAATATTGAGATAGGCCAGGTTAACCTTATCCACAGTTTCTATTTCTTCGATTGTTCTGATTACCTTTTCAATCGATCCCGAATCCTCACTCTTTATCACAGCGATAATATTCCCCTGTTCGTCACTCCCGTAGACTGATAATTCTGAAAACCGGGCAAGGGCGATTTCAACATCTCTTCGATCATCAGGACGAACTGTTATCACGACACCGCCAATGGTCATATTATCTTCCGGATGGAGAGTGAGTGAAGAAGAAAGACGATAATACCACCGCCCGGATACCAGCCAACCCGTTACCTGAAAGAGTTTGCAACAAGAAGGAGGTATGGTTCAACAGGAAAAAAATCAGCAGTACCCGGGCAGCAGTTCTTTTGACACAAATACATGGGACTCCGGCAACAACCAGTACTCCTGTGCGCTGCCTGTCAGGCAGTAACTGATTCCATGCTTTGATCAGAGAAAACTCTGTCAGCCTGTGTCAGCCTGACCCATGTCGGAAAACATCAACATATGATCGAACAAGCAATAACTATTCCAGTTAAAAAATGTCATCTTTTCAGAATGTTAAAAAAAAAAAAACATCGATCGTTACCAGAAGGTATCATTTTCCGTTAGCCTATGTTACCATCAGGTAACAACACTTCATTATGATTCAGTCAGAGGATAATGCTTCGTGAAACTCCAGGGAAAATTTATTATTGCCAATGGAGCCATCCTGTTGTTTTCATACGGTTTTCTTTTTATCTACTCCTCTCAAAAACAGCATGATCTGATCTACGCTCAAGCCACGCAGCAAGCCCGAATGCTTCACAAACAAATACTGCTGACCCGCAAATGGGTAGCTGACCATCACGGTCTCTTCGTGCTCCAGAGTGACAGGGCCAGGCCAAACCCCTTTCTCAACACACCGGTGATCCACTCAGCCAGCGGTCAGGTCTATGTCCAGCGTAATCCCGCCATGGTCACCAGAGAGCTCTCCGAATATGCCGCCCGGGACGGTTGGTGCATGTTCCGGGTCACCAGCCTCAAGCCGATCAATCCTGCCAATACTCCGGACGAATTTGAACGTGCAAGCCTCCTGCGACTCGAAAAGGGAGATGAAAAAGAAGTTGTCTCTGTTGAAAACAGTCAGGAAGGCCGTATTCTCCGCTATATTGCACCGCTTGAAATTGAGGAGTCATGCCTCAATTGTCATGCCCAGCACGGCTACGCACTTGGTGATATCCGAGGAGGCTTGAGCATTACTATCCCTATCAAATGGGCTGACAACATAATTCACGAAAATAACCGCGCAATCATTACCTATGGGCTGCTTTCCATCGCGATGGTTACAGCCATGCTGTTCTGGCTTTTTTCGACCCTTGTTTCCCGTCCCCTGGCCCAGCTCACTTCAACCATGGACCGTTATCCCGACCAGCCTGTCCCCACCCCAAAACACAAACTCGTCAAAGACGAAATTGACAGCATCAGTGATACATTCTACGACCTCTGCCACCGTCTCGACACCTCCCGTGAAACGCTGGACACGACAAAAAAGCAGGCCTTTCAGAATGAAAAAATGGCTGCCCTTGGCCTCCTGACTTCAGGTATAGCGCACGAGGTCAACAATCCCCTTGGCGGTCTGCTCAACTGTGTTAAGGCCCTGCAAAAGGAACCGGATAATCCCCAGCTCGTTGAGCGCTACCTGCCTCTGATAGACAAGGGACTGCGCCGGATTGAGCACTCCATGCACCAACTGTTGAACTTTGGCCGCAACACCCCCCTGGACCTGAAAAAAATTGATGTTGACAAGGTCATCCGGGAGTGTTTTGAGCTCCTGAGTTACCGCATGCAAAAAATCGATCTGCAGCTGGATCTCTATCTCAACGAATGCTACTGTATTGATGTGGAAGCACTACGGCAGACCATCGTCAACATCGGCCTTAATGCGATCCAGGCCCTGGGTGACAAGGGCGGAACCATACGGGTGCGAACCGGTGCACGGGATAACTGTATAAAAATCCGGATCGAAGATACAGGCCCCGGTATTCCCCCGGAAATTCTGGACAAAATTTTTGATCCCTTTTTCACAACTAAAGACATAGGGGTGGGTACCGGCCTGGGTCTCGCTGTAAGCTATGCTCAGGTAGAAAAAATGGGCGGCACCTTGATTGTCGGCAGCAAGGTCGGCCAGGGTGCCACCTTCACCATCACCCTGCCGGCCAAGCAAAAGTGTCCCTTGAAAGCCTAACAACGGGTTCAGCCCCGGTGCCTTACACATTACACCTAAATCCTACACGCTGAATATGAGAAAAATATATTTAACCTTGAGAAACAACATGTTATCGCTCATATGTACACATTACTCAGTTCACTCGTTTGATGAAATATTATTTTTCTCATATTCAGCGCCCTCCGGGATTGGCAATTTCACCGAATCTGCTTTGCCGCCAAGGACTTGAAGTATGCTTATACGTCTGCGTCCCCGGCAACAAAGCATCTCCGGTAAACTTGCCAATTGCAAGATTAAGGTTACACCTGATACCTGACACCTGATACCTTTTACCATATACTTGACAATGGCTCGAATACTTCTTGCAGAAGATGATGAAATCATGCGGATCACTATCCAGGACAGGCTGGAGCAGCAGAACTGGAACGTTGATGCGGTGGTAAACGGCAGGGAAGCACTGGAAAAGATTAAGGCCAGCAGCTACCATATCGTGATCTCAGATATCCGCATGCCCGAACTTGGCGGGGTAGAACTCCTTGAGACCATCACCAAACTTGCCTCCGAAACCGATGTAATCATGATGACGGCTTATGGCAGCGTGGATGACGCCATAAGCTGCCTGAAAAAAGGAGCCACTGATTACATACTGAAACCGTTTGACATAGATGATCTGGTTATCCGCATTAACCGGACCCTGGAAAATCAATCGTTCAAGGCCCGCTGTGCCTCCCTTGAAGACTGCTGCAGCCGGATGCACACTCCACTACTTGGCAACAGCAGCCGCATCCGACAGGTCATTGACCTGATCAACCAGGCAGGCCCGACAGACGCAACCGTCCTGATTACCGGTGAATCAGGTACGGGAAAAGAGCTTGCAGCCAGTGGAATTCATCGGGCAAGTTACAGGGCGGACAAGCCTTATGTCCGGATCAACTGTGCTGCTATCCCGGAGGGATTGATAGAGTCCGAACTCTTCGGTCATGAACGCGGTGCCTTCACCGGTGCTCATGCAAAGAAAATCGGCCGTTTTGAAATGGCCGATGGCGGCACCCTGCTCCTGGATGAAATTGGTGAACTTCCGTTTGGACTGCAGGCCAAGTTATTGCGGGTCCTGCAGGAGAATGAGTGTGAACGGGTAGGAGGCACCAGAACCATCAAGCTGGATGTACGCATTCTCAGTTCTACGGCACGGGACCTGAAAAAAGAGGTCAAGGCTGGTCGTTTTCGCCAGGATTTACTCTATCGGCTGCAGGTCATCCCGCTGACCATGCCGCCGCTGAGAGAGCGCAGGGAGGACATTGCTCTTTTAGCCAACCATTTCCTGCTGGAGTTCAGCACCAACAAGGACACTGCTTTGTCCCTGTCTCCAGAGGCCATGACCTACCTGCTGAACTATCCCTTTCCCGGCAATGTCCGGGAGCTGAGAAACATCATGGAGCGGGTCTCGGTGCTGGCACCAAATCCTGTCATTACCGTTACCGACCTGCCGGAAGATTTGCGTGGAGAGAAAGCTCAGAACACAATGGGACCACCAATTCCTCTGGGAGAGGCCCTCGCTGAAACAGAAAAACACTGCATTCTCAATGCATTGAACAGCACCGAGGGTAACCGGACAAAGGCGGCTTCGCTGCTTGGCATCTGCAGAAAGAACCTGTGGCAGAAAATGAAGCTGTACGGGATCGAGATGTGATTAAAAACAGGGGCAAGGGATAAGGGGTTAGGGACTGTGAAGACAGCGACAGCACAGCAACTTGACACCTTCCTGCAACTCCCGTATATTGTTAGCCCTTCAGGGCAGTAAACAATTGTTTATGGTCTAGTGTCGTGTCAACGCTACACTGACGCATTTTTCTTGTTCTTTTCCGCGCCTGCTTCTTTGTGACTTGAGTTACATAGTTCTACTATGCGCCCCAATCCACAAAGACGCAGGCACAAAAAACTACTGCGCAATCTTGCGCCATTTCATCGTTGACGCGACACTAGTGTCCATGAGTTTTACAATTGTGTCGTTAACTGTAGGAGCCCAGTCCCCTGGGCGATGAAGGGTTGCCTCAAAACTCTGTCCACCAATCATCCAAGGGACTGGGCTCCTACAAACTATTTTTGTTCACCACAAAACCACTTTGATCCCATGTTTGGTATTGGTCTTCCTGAAATGATAGTTATCATGGCCGTGGCCCTGATCGTAGTCGGCCCGGATAAACTGCCTGAACTGGCCCGCTCATTGGCCAAAGGCATAGGTGAGCTGAAAAAGACCATGAATCAGGTCAAGGAAAACCTGAGCGAAGAAACCAAGGTTATCAGTTCGGTCCAGGAAGATCTACGCAAAACAGCCGGTCAACTCACAGATAACCTGCTTGAGAACAAGGCAAAAATATGGAACCCTGAAGATGAAGTGACGGATGGCAAGGATATTGAAGAAGATGTCATAGATCTACAGCCCCTTGAAGAACGTCCCTGGGAAAAAGATACCCAGGCAAGACCAGAGGAAAGGGAAGAGGGAAAAGGGAAGAGGGAAAAGGAAAAAGCCTCTGATGATACAACTGATCATGCGGTAGAAGTAACGGCCTCGGGCAGTCCCGAATCGACAGAAGACCCTGCTGCCGGCAAAACAAAGGACACGCCGACCTCCCCTGCAGCATGATTACCGCGTTTGAACATTTCCGGCCCCACCACGAGGAACTGAGGAAGCGGCTGACCCGTTCCTTCCTGGTCATTGCAATCTGCACAGTAGTGGCCTATCTGTTCATTGACCCGATAGCAGGACTCTGTACCAGGCCTTTGTTCCTGGCCGACCCAACTCTCAAGACCCTGGTCTATACCAAGCTGACCGAGGCCTTTATCTCCTATATCAAACTGGCCCTGCTGGTCGGGATCCTGGTCAGTTCCCCCTACCTGCTCTACCAGATATGGATGTTTGTCTCCCCGGGACTGCTGGACAATGAGAAACGCATTGCCCGCAAAATCATATTCTGGGCAACAGGATTATTCGCTGCCGGTGCACTGTTTTCATTTTTTATAGTTCTGCCCAAGACCCTGGCATTTTTCATGAGTTATGCAGGCACCAATCTGGAACCCATGCCAAAATTAGGGTTGTATCTCACCTTTGTCGCACGGTTAGTGCTTGCCTTTGCCATTGCCTTTGAGATCCCCTTTCTCATGGTCATGGCCTCGGCAACCGGGCTTGTCAAACATGGCCATTTCAAAGCCAAACGCACATATTTTTACATAGCCATTGTCGTTCTCTCTTTCCTGCTCACTGCAGGTGATATCACTGCAACGGTCCTGCTCTCTTTTCCTCTGTTTGGATTATATGAAGCTGGAATTATTGCGAGCAGGGTTTTTTCGGGAAAGAAAAAGAAAGAAGAAAAGTAGGAGCCCAGTCCCCTGGGCGATTGGAGACTGAGATATCATACTCACAGCTCTTTCGGCCAGGGGACTGGCCTCCTACTGATCACCATTTTCCGTTTCTTTGCAGCCTGCTCCGGCCAGATTAAATGATGCCAGATAGATATCTCCGGCAATCCATGCGGCCCCTTCCCTGCGCAGGTCGGCCTTTTGCGTACAAACTATTTTCCCACCGCATTTCCTGACAACTCCAGCAATATAGTCTGGATAATGCGCAAAACGTCCGGTGGGCCGTACCTGCCAGCCGGGATCCTCACCATGTTCGGTGGAAAAAACAAATAGACTGCCTGGAAGGCTCTTTTGGGAGACTGCCTGGAACAGCGGTTCAAGATCCGCCATATACGTCAAGAGATCAGCGGCGATAAACAGATCATATTGCGTGTTACCCTGCAGCAGGAATTGAACCACATCCGCAGTTACACGTGTGTCATACACTTCCTTTTCAGCAGCAACGGCAACCATCTTCTCTGACAGGTCAACACCGGTCAACCGGTTGCACAGGGGACTAAAAATTACCCCGGCAAGCCCTGTACCACAGCCCAGGTCAACACAATTTTCATAACCTGAACTACTGGGATCATAACGATCTAAAAGGTCAAACAGCAACTCCGGTACGCGATACTCCAACTCTCCCACCAGGCTCTGCTCAAAGGTATCACTGTACTGATCAAACAGCTCTCGAATATACTCGTTTGCAGGTGTGTCATCTGCCGTACCGCTTAGGGCGGCAAGCATATGAAGGGCGCCCGGATGATCGGGTCGCAGGTTCAGAAAACGATTATAAAGCTCTTCAGCCCGCCCATATTCTCCCTGCAGATGACAAAGATAGGCAAAATTATTCAAGCAGGAAACATGGTCAGGCTCAATATTCAAAAGCTGATCGTAATATGCAGCCGCCTGCTCTGGATAGCCGCCTTCACGACAGCAGTTGGCAAGGTTAAATATGATATCAGCATCATCGGAGGCAAGATTTAAGGCGCGTTCATAGGCACGCCGCGCTTCAGGGTGCCGGCCGTCCTGTTTCAACGCCAAACCGAGATTGAACCAGGTATCCGCGTCATCATCTCGAATATCCGCAGCTCGTGCAAAGACGGCAGCCGATTCTGCAAAACGATCCAGCTGATACAGGGCCAGTCCCTGGTTGTAGAGAACCAGATCACCATCCGGGAACCGGGCAAGAATCCGTCCATAGAGTTCCACAGCCCGGTCAAAATCTTTCTGCTCATGGGCCTCAAGAGCCAGACCGTATATATGCTGCAGATCTTCAGCCATGCTCAGGTAAGCCGTCACAGGCACCCCATCTTAACGCAGTTGATCCCGCCCGCATAATGGTGCTATAGCGAACGGAAACAACTGCGCTAATATGAGGCACCTGTGTCAACTTACAGTTTGATGGTATGTGATACCGCAGAGCTACAAACCTCGTAATGGATTTCATGCTCAGCCTACAGGCCCCATTTCCTGTTTCAGCAGGCAGCAGGAAATCCGGTGTCTGGGACTGCCGTCAGGAAGATAGTCTATAGTATCGGGCTGCAGCAGCTTATTCATTACGCAGCCCTCCGGGATATCCAGAGTAAAAAAACGATCTTCGTTGAGCCCGTCGCGCTTGATGAGAAGGTCTTCCTCAATGAAAAAACTGTGAATGGGATAGTCTTCACAGAGCGGGCACTGATACACCCGACCGTTGGGAAAAATAAAATAATTCTCCGCCACCCGGCCGGCACATTGGAACTCATCCTCCGGCTCAAGAAAAACCCTGGGATAGGTGACATGAATGCCGGCCCCGGCCGCATCGCGGGCCACCTGCGGTACTATGTCCAGCCAGTGCTGCCGATCCACCTGCCACTCCGTACATTTTTCCGGCTTTCCGGCAGCCGGTTTACCGCGCAACCCAATGACCTGAATAAAAAATCGCTGAACACCAAGAGCTGCAAGAAGGGCAGGCATGCGGTGGAGATGATCAATATTACGAGCGGAAACCGTATAGATCAGGCTGGTGCGAAAGCCAAGGGCCACGGCCTTTTGCAGGTTTTCCGTACAAACGGCAAAGACATTCTCACCCCGGAGAGGATCATTGACTCTTGCGTCCGGACCGTCCAGGCTGAAACTTAAAAAATCAAGTTCCGACGGGGTCACCCGGTCGAGAAGGTCATGGAACAGGTAACCGTTGGAGTCCACGGTAACACCAAAGCGCATGGATTTTGCCGCCTTGATAATCGCGGCAAGATCCGGATGCATGGTGGGCTCACCGCCAAGCAGGATGAGATTTGTATCCTGCTTGGGCCTGGCAAAGAGCTTTAACCATTTCAGCACCGTCTGCAGGGGTAAAGTAGCCGTTCCATGCTGGGAAGGATTTATATAACAGTGTTTGCAGGACAGGTTGCATCCTGTCAACAGATGAAAAAAGACATTGCGCTCACCAGGCTTGAAATCAACGGTACGGGCTACCGGTTCAGTAGTCATGATTGTTCCTCGAAAAAAATAGGGAAAAGGAAAAGGGAAAAGAGTGGGCATAGCCTCTCCTCCCCTATTCCTTTTCCCTGTCCATATTCCATTGCTCAAGAGTATAATCGGCAAGCCGGCTGCCCTGCCAGTACGAATAATTTTGAAAAAAGCGGCCAAACAAGGTCAGGCTTTCACGGCGAAGGACACCTGGTACCAATGCAACTTCCATATCTTTGTACAGAGGAGACAATCCCTGCAAAGCCAGAGAAGTCCCGCCGCCCATAACATCTTCATAGGCCCAGACAAACCTGCGGATCCCGGAGAGCAGCATGGCGGCGTAACACATCAGGCAGGGCTCCATGGTGCAATAGGCAGTGACCCGACTGCAGTCAATACCGGGATGATCGGTAAGCAACCTTTGCAGGGTAACCACCTCGGCATGATCAATTTCATTGGACAGTGCACCTCCACTGTTGCGGCGGTGACCTCGTCCAACCACATGGTCGTCCAGCACCAGCACACAGCCCACGGGAAACTCACCTGCATCCAGGGCCAGCCGGGCTTCATCCAGGGCCTGGTGCATGAACTGTTCATCGGATTTCTGCTGCAAACCGTTACCCGCCTCATCCGTCACTTCTTTTCCCTCTTCCCTCTTCCCTGACATACTTTCAAAGACTCCTGCCAAAACGTAATATACTCTTGGCAATCACTGTCCCGGTCTGAGGCTGGACCCAGTCATGGTTTTGATCGATAAACGGCAGGAACACCAGAGTAGAGGAAATATTTTCAGCATGCGCCCCATGCAGGTAGGGGAAGACTTTTTTCGGGCTGGCAGCAGAGGCGGCAAGAATGACCTTAAGCGCCTGCCGTGCCTCAAGAGACGGCAGAGTCACCGGGTACAGGCTGGGCAGGACATGCATCTCCTGCTCATCATCAAGACGCCACTGGTTGATGGTGACCTGACGACCTGCCCGGAGAAATATCTTGGGTCGCAGTTTAAAGGCCGGTATCCAGAAATTCATTACCCGATCATGCCACTGCCTGCGAATAATACCAGGTTGATTTGTCCGTTCCATAAAATCCGCGAAACTCCAGATTTTCATGGAGGGCAGATGGACGGAGATCTTCCAGAACCCGAGATATATAGACGTATCAGCCCCGCCTGATACAATCTTGCAGGAGATACGCTCAAGTCCGGCCGCTCCCACCTGCCAGGCCGTATCACAGTTGCTGCAGGTGAGTACCAGGCAATCGCCCTCACCATCCAGGCTCCAGCCGCAACGGGGACAAAGAGTGGCAAGAAAGTTGATCTGCCAACGCGGATTGAAAGGTGCACCTTTCAGGGGAAATGATGCTATTTTTTCAAGCGCTACCAGTGGCCGACCTGTAACAGCATCAACGAGCATGTCATCGGTCCGGAGCAGTGGAAGATAAATAAAGCTTACATTTTCTCCAATATAAGCACGATGGTACAGCTCATTTCCTCTCTTTCCGGACAAATCATTGATACGAGCAGCCTTGTCCAGAATCACCTTGGCCTTAACGCTCAAACGCAGAAACCGGCCCCGGCTCTCTGTATTGAGGCGAACAAGTTTCATGGCCTGGGGACGCATGCCCAGAGATGGGGGCAGACCAGGCATGGGAAAACCGTCCCGGGTTGTATCCACTACCCTGTACGAGATACCTGCATCCGTAACAAGAAAGATATTGCCCTTAAACCGAAGATACGGCGCATGGAGCAGCCGGTCCTGTTCTGCGGTATCAACCTTGCCGGGCAGTCCATAACGAAAGGGCCCGTTTGCCTGGAGAAAATTTCGTACCCCGCAATAGGGGCAGGTCAGCAACCGATCTGAAGCCTGCAGGGTAATCAGACCGCCACATTGCGGACAGGGTTGTTCAACCCGAATTTTCATTGATCCGCCCCGGCTAATTGTTACAACTTCCGGCCGCAATTATTACAGAATTTTGCTTCAGGCAAATTTTCGCTTGTACAGTGGACACAAACAATAACAGAGGGTTTCTCATCGGCCGGATGGCCGCAACGGGGGCAGAATCGGGTTCCAGGGGTTAAATTTTTAGCGCAGTTTGTACATTGCATCAAAACAACCTGTTGATGCCCGCACAAGGGGCAGAACCGGGCATCTGCAGGAATCATGTTTCCGCAATCAGTACACTGATTTTTTACAGGTCCAGCCGTTGCTGTGGACTGTCCGCCTGCCTGGGATCCGGCAAACATGGCAGGCATCATCATGCCCATGCCCATGCCAAGCCCGGCACCGGCCTCACCGCCTGCTTCCGAGGCCTTTTCCATGGCCATACCGGCCTTCATGCGGACAAACTTATCCATGTCCTTGATCACGCGAAGCCGACTGGAGTCATCTATGGCGGACTGGACATCCTCAGGCGGTGTAATAGAGGTGATATACAATTCATCCAGGGCAAGACCAAAACGGCTAAAATCCTTGACCAACCGTTCTTTCAAAGCTGTTGCCAGTTCATCAAACTTTCCGGGCAGATCAAAAAGAGTGTCCAGTGTTTCACCAAGATAGTCATTAAGCCGGGAAACAATCACCCGCCGCAAATACTCTTCAATCTGCTCAGTGGTATATTTACCCATGGTTCCGGCCAGGGTGTTGATAAAAAGTACCGGCTGGACCACCCGGATATTAAAGACTCCGTGTGCCCGCAACCGGACAAGCCCAAGCTCTGAATCACGAAAGGCCACCGGATCACGAGTGCCCCATTTCAGATTAGGAAAGACCTTGAGGTTAACAAAATACACCTCGGCCCGCAGGGGACTGATCAAGCCCCATGGCGCAGAGAGAATCTTGGTAATCAACGGGATATTGCCGGTTTTCAGTGTGTGACGTCCAGGGCCGAACGCATCACCTGCCCTGCCCTTGTAAAAGAGGACGGCAGCCTGGCTTTCACGCACCGTCAGCTGAGCACCAAATTTGATCTCCCCGGAACCATGCTCCGGCAACCGGTGCAGCAGTTCCCGGCCGGTTTCATCAAACCATTCCAGTACTTCCAGCAAAATTACATTGTCAACACCCATGACTGTCTCCGGAAAAATTTACCTGCGTTGTTTGATTATACAGGAGAGCGATCAAGATACCAAAAGAGAATTCTGCTGACAGCAGGAAAACCAGGGGTACACCTGTATGCTTCTTGGTGTAAAGTTGTAGGAGCCCAGTCCCCTGGGCGATTGACACTGATACCTTTCCATTTATCGCCCAGGGGACTGGGCTCCTACGCACATCCAAAGGTATTGGAATCACTACATTACGTACCGGGCAGAAACATACCATATATTAGCTAACATTACAGATAGTTACAACTCGTACAGTTTCTCATCATGGACTGGTGGTCTGGGGCCGGAGCTGACTTTTTTCTTCATCGATTCAAGCGTAAAGGCATCATCAGAATCCAGCAGGTCACCCATCTCACGCTCTATCTGGTCAGGATCTTCGCCGGCCTCCATGCGTGACAGGGCCTCTTCCATCTGATCACCCATGGAAATACCGGTCTTGTCTGAAAATTTACGCATCAGGCCGGCCATCTGACGGGGATCGTCCTCGTTTATCCCCTCAGCATCTCGCATAAGTCCCTCAAAGGCCTGTTCCATCCTGGCTTCATCGAGCCCTGCCAGGGGATCATCACCATCTTCTTCCTTTGCCTTGCCAATGGTGGCAAAGGTGGACATCTGCTTGCTCAACTCTTTCCTGCCGCATTTCGGGCAGTCCGGTCGCTTCTCGGTATTGATACGACTGGAAAAAAAATTAAAGATCGTATTACAGTCCCGGCAATAAAATTCATAGATCGGCATGGAATCTTTTATTGAACTCTCAAGTTTTTGTGATTTTTACTTCCTGGAATCAAGCCTACATCATTTTAAGCATTTCGCAGAACAGAGTCAACATCCTCACTTCGTACCTGATCGGTTATAATGACCTTACCAATGGTCTCAGGCAGTACATAAAAAACCCGGCCACCGATTGTCTTCTTATCGATTAGCAGATATTTTTTGATTACATCCCGGTCAAGTTCAGCCGGAACAGACACGGGTAGGCCGTAACTCTCAACCATTGTACGGATCTCATGTGCGTCCTGCCGGGACAGACAGCCTGTTTTCACTGCAAGATCACCGGCAGCACACATCCCGATACCAACGGCCATACCATGCATAATCCGAAAGCTGGAGGCAGCCTCAACGGCGTGTCCTATGGTATGGCCGAAATTTAAAATCCTGCGCAGCCCTCCTTCCCGCTCATCCTGTTCAACCACCCATGCCTTGATCTCACAGCAACGGGCAATGAGCCGGGTAATGACGTTCCGGTCCAAATCGAAAACAGCATCACGATTGCTGCCAAGGAAAGCAAAAAAGTCCGCATCGTGGATAACACCGTATTTGATGACTTCAGCAAGCCCTCCCCGCAGTTCGTCCCGGGGCAAAGTCTGCAGCACGTCCGTATCAATATAAACCGACCTGGGCTGGTAAAACGTGCCGATCAGGTTTTTCCCTTCCGGAATATCAACCCCGGTCTTACCGCCTACTGAACTGTCCACTTGGGCAAGCAGGGTTGTCGGCACCTGGACAAAGGGGATGCCACGCATGTAGATTGAGGCCAAAAAGCCGGTTACATCTCCGGTTACACCTCCTCCAAGGGCTATGAGGGCATCACTACGATCAAAACCACGCCTGGCAAGCTCACTGGCAAGAGTGGCGATGGTCTGCAGGTTTTTGGATTCCTCGCCCCTTGGGAAGGTAATCAATTCTGCCTGAATACCGGCGTTTGACAGTGATTGCAGCAAGCTCTCGCCATACAAGCCGGCTACATATTCATCACTGATCACCCCATAGCGGCTGGCGAACTGTTTCTCCTGCAAATCCATACTAATATCTGCCAGCAGGCCCGAGCGGATATGAATAGGATAACTGCGCTCATCTAGTCCCACGGTTACCAGAGTTTCTGTCATTGTCGTTTTTTTCTCCTGTTATTTATTACTTCACAATACGTTAGGATATTGGCCTGCCCCTGTAGGAGCCCAGTCCCCTGGGCGATTGTCGATATTGTATCGCCCAAGGGACTGGGCTCCTACAAAAACCGAAAACCACCATTTTTGAGAGGTTACATTTTTCTCTGCAAAATAAAAAAAGGACCGGCAAATGCCGATCCTTTTTTTATTCCAAAATACTTAAGCAGCTGAGATCAGCAGCCAAAGGCTTTCTGCATGTTTGGAACAGTCTGTTTTTTCCGGCTCATCATGCCGGGAATCCACATGGAGTTCCCATCCAACTTACTGTCAAATGC
>JAUWLT010000115.1 GCA_030613515.1 Desulfobulbaceae bacterium | reverse complement strand
CCAAGAGGTGTTCCCTGGTCATAGATATTGTTGATCGGCGTAAGGCCACAGATAACAGCCGAGAAAATCAGGCCGATAACAACGGCCCGCAATCGTATTGGGTGGCCTTTACTCTGCATGGACGCCGGTTGCTGAAAAGGTCCTGTTGATGGTTACTTTGCCGGTGAGTATCAGTCTGATTCGATAACCTGCCTGCCGTAAACCGTAAACCGTAAACCGTAAACCGAGATTCCTAGCCATTTTTCATCTCCCGCAGAGCCTTGTTCAATACTTCAGCATACTCCCTGTGTCCTTCTTCGTCCAGTGAGCGCCAGATCAACAACTGCTTGCGCAGCACGTGCAGGAAGGATGTATTAATCCTGCGCCACAATGTCAGTTCTCCTGACTGTCTGGTCATGGTAACGGTGATCTCCAGAAAGTCCCGGCCCTCCTCGGCCGGGCAGAACTGGAGATCTACCATCTGCATAATACCGAAATCAAAGGGCGCCAGCCATATCTTGGTTCGCAGGTGAACACAGTCTGCTGCGCCGGTCAATTTAACCGTACCGGGCTGATAGCGGCATTCTTCATCAAGTTCAACCGTACCGGTGGAGAAAATACCATGGGAAACATCCTGGTGGCCCAGGAAGTAGGCGTACAGGAATCCACATATGGATGCATGTTCCCGGTAGCGCATGAGAAAGGGCAGGGTAACGGTTATGGAATCGTTGACGGTCTCGGGCAATTTCCAGCTTCGGTTGACATCCGGGATGGCAATGTTAGCCGCTACCCTTGAGGGGTAGATGACCGAGAGCAGGACTACGCCCATGACCAGCACCATGGCGGCTACTCCGGCCGTGGAGGAGTAGTTGACCGTGATACCGCTCCACAGTTTTGTACCGGCCAGGAAGCCGGCGCTGGTCTGGGCCAGCACGTAGCCGAGTACCACCGACAGAACCGCAAAAGCCAGGGCTTCGGCAATGAAGAGAAACGAGACATGAGAGGGTGCAAGGCCGACCGAGGTGTAGACCGCGATTTCCCGTTTTCGTTCAAAGACCGAAGAGATCATGGTATTGAGCACAATAAGGATGGATATCAGCAAAGGAATGACGATGTTGGGCATGCCCGAATAATTTACAGTATCGCTGGCATTGTAGAGAAAGACACCCTCCTGCTCTCCGCTGAACAGGGCCAGACCGAACCGGTCGCTGAGCAGGCGGGCCTGGTGGCCGTCATTCACCTCAGGAACCTTCAGGGCAACAGCCTGCAGGCTGCCGCCTAATTCCATCAGAGTGGCTGCGGGCATGATCAGGATATTTTCGGTGGCAAGATGATGGTAGCGACCCTGGAAGTTGCGGACATCTTCACCGGATTCAAGGGCGTCCTTTTCCACGTCGGACATCTCCATTGAGGTCTCTGTGGGGAAGATAACCGGTGTGAGAATTTCTCCGTCAAGATCAGGCTGCTGCTGCAGCATTTTTTCGGAAAAGATACCGATGATTTGCAGCCTCATTCCCCACAGGTCAAGAAAGTTGCGGTCCGGATCATCCAGGTCAATATCAATCCGTTCAGCCAGGGCTGCCGGAATCAGGACCGCCTTTCTTTCCCCTTCGCTGAACCAGCGTCCTTTAAGCAGTATCCGGTCCAGTCCGGTAACAGAAGGTTCAGTGAATGACAGCCCGGTAAGCCCCTGCAGGAGAATAGGTTCATTCTGGAAACGGGTAACGATTTGCGCTGCCCGGCCGGGGTCATCACTGCTTAGCCATACCCTTGGTGCAACTTGTACCTGCCCGTCAAAGAGTGAGCGAAAGACGGGCAGGGCATCAGGGGGCAGTTTTGTCCAGTCGATGTTTTTTATCAGCAACCCCTGATATGGGGCCTCGGGTGCAAACTGGAGCCGGTTCTGGCGGCGCATGGACTTGACCGAGGTAAAACTCATGATAGTAAAGGTGAGGATGATCAGGGTCAGACAGGTCAGTACTGTACGCAGACGCCTGCGGCGCAGGTTGGAGACGCCCAGGAAAAAGGCGGCACCGAAGGCCTTCCATGAGCTGATTTCAGCCGGCCGTTTATGGGTGGCCCGGCGCTGGAGCAGGATCATTTCATCTTCAAAACGCATAACAATGATCATGGTTACCAGGGCGGAGAGGCCGATGATGAAAAATGCCAGGATTACCACGGTAGGGCTGTAGGCCAGCTTAAAGGCAGGGTGCACCCGGGCGATAATGAGGATCAACAGGCCGAGGATACCGGTAAAAGCAACGATACGTTTGTAGATGGAAACGAACCCGAACAGCAGTCGTTCCATGCAGAAGGCAAAGGGCACAAACAGGGCAATGTAAAACAAAACACCAAATAAAACATCTTTCTGTGTCCGTTCCACATGGTCATATACCCGGCTGGCCAGGGCCCAGGAGCGGCTGGCTTCCTCGTTGAAGACATCATAACGCTGCTCGCTTAAGCTTTGGTTTGCCTGTTCCAGTGCCTGCAGACCGTTTTGCTGTAATTCGCTGATGCGCTCGTCAAAAATACCATGCTCTTCCAGGTTAGTGATCCTGGGGGTGAGCAGAGCCCACATATCCCGGGCAGCCAGGTAGTTGGTATGATACAGGGACGGATAATCATCGACCCGGTAGCCCGAACCCATGGGGTCTTTTGCAGTACCGTTGCTGAGGATCATCTTTTTCTGAAGTACGGTGTCGGACAGGGTCAGCTTGAGCCTGGTTTCGGGTTCCAGGAAGATGGAGGCGATAATAGATGAGCGGGTATCAATGCGGGAATACCAGTAGCGTTCCGGGGGAGCCTCCCGCCGGCCGTCAAGGAGTTGCAGCTTGGTCATGTAGCGAAGAGAGCGAGGTTCCAACAGGTTGAAAACCGTAGTCTGACGACAGTTAAACATTATCAGGTCGGTTTTCATAGCCTGCCGGCGCATCTTGACCCGGTAGGCGGATTTACCTGTTCTTTTTTTGTCAATGGCCCAGAGCACAGAGCCATCCTGTTCGGAGAAACGGTACCCCTCCAGGATCACCTTGTCCTGGACATGTTTTTTGTCGGCAACGCCCTTGAGCAGAAAATGGCCCTGCAAGTCAGTGATCAGGTGATAGCGGGCCGGCCCCTGAAAGGCTAGAAGAACCGTACCCGCGGCCGGATGCTCGGCAAAAAGTTCGCCGTGCAGCAGCAGGCTGCTCTTGCCGCTTACAGTGGAAAAACCGTTGCGGATGTAGCCCTGACCAAGCTTTTGTGTTCGGTCAAGGCCATCGATCAGCTTCAGGGAAAGCTGTACCTGTGCTGTTGCCTGCTGCCAGTTGATATTTGCCGGAGTATCCCAGGGCGTACCCCAGTTACTGCGCAGGTCGCCGATGGTGGTCAGGGTCAGTCCGGGCAGTCCGGCAAGGCTTGCCACCTCACCGGCCATCTTGGGTTTGTCCGGCAGCAGGTCCTGCCAGGGTTGCAGCCGGTTGGGCCGCAGGGTGGAGACAAAGGTCGGTGCAGAAACAGGAGCCTTGGCAGCGCTTGCCAGCAGGGCCGTATCGATGTCACGGAAGGCGGCGGTTCGGTTGATAATCGGTCGTAAGGGGTAGAGAAAGCCACGATGAAAGGCCCCCAGCCCGTAGCCGTGGCTGGAGAGGTGCAGGGAAACCATGGCCCTGGGCTCATAGTCGGTTATCAGGGAGCGAAGCCGTCTGGCACTCTTCAACATCCTGGTCTGGATGTTGATTTCAGCCAGGACAGCCTTGTGCATCTCGACTGCCTGGCTGACCACGGGCCCGAGCAGTGGTTTTTCTTGTTCGCTTAAATCCTCAAAATTGGTTTGCCAGCCTATCCTGCGCAGCAGCAACCGTTTTTCAGCAAGTTTTTTGATGCGCTCATCATTGCCGGCGTCGGATGTCTGCATTCTGAGCTGCATCAGCGCGGTGGACAGCCGGTCGACTTCCAGTTTGAGAGCAAAATTTACAGCTGACTGCATCAGGCGGCCCTGTTCTTCTTTAATGACTGTACCAGCGTTGTACTGCACGAGCACTTCCAGCCAGGCCTTGCGCTGTTTTTTTGCTGTTTTGAACGCTTTTTGCTGTTTACGCAGGTCCTTGGAGCGGGCATTAATTGCCCAGATGGTCTCCCGCATGCCGGCCTGTTCCTGGCCGTGTCCATCTGAGGCAATGAGCAGGAATGGCCGGGCCGGCGGGTGGTGGTGCAGGTAGTCGGCAAGGGCAAGCAGGCCACTAATGGACAGGGCTTCGTCCGCACCGGGAGAGCTGTCCGGCAGGAAGCGGCTGGAATCGTAAAATGTTTCCACCGTGATAAGTTCGCTTTTCCCGGCTTCGTCCGTGCCGGGAAAGAGGGCATAGATATTTCGGGCCCGCACCTGCTGCCAGTGCATGCTGGAGCGAAGCCGACCCTGTATGCCATCCAGGGAAGTGAGCGAAATCTCAAGTTCGGCCAACTGCTTTTCGGGCAGATAGAAGCAGGGGAACTGGATGGGAGAGAGTTCTTCTTTTTCCGTGAAGCTGCTACGGGCGGGAGTTCCCCTGTTGATATAGATCAGGGCGGAGGCACCAAGGGAGGCGGCATTGAGCCAGTTACGGCCGGAGTCAAACTCCATGAGTACGATGGCCCCCTGCACCTGTTTACCATTAAAGTCGGCAAGTTCTCCCCTGCCGACATAGATAAGTGAACCGGATAATCCTTCCCGGGGCAGATTTTCCGGGGTAATGGCATTGTAAAGCAGGGGCGAGATGGGGATGGTTCGGCCGTTGACCTCAAGGGTCGAATCTTCAGCCTTGCGTATGGGAACAAAAAAATCCAGGTTATCCAGAACTTCAGGTTCAGCGGCCTGCAGCCGCTCGGTGATATAGGCTGCAGCCTGTCGGTTGCCCCCACTGCCCGTGGACCGGTCGCCGAGGGCGGCAAAAAATGCTACGGTTTCCTTCAGTTCAGTTTCAGAAACAGAAACAGGTGCGGCAATCGCTGTTGAAGCAATTGGCCCCGACCAACAGAGAAAAAGAAAAAGGCCAAGGAGAAACAGGCCTGCCTCCAGACCTGTTTTTCCTTTTTCCTTTTTCCTCTTTCCTGTTGTCATCCTATGTTGCCCACCGAGATGTTGAGTTCATCGCGCTGCTCAATCTTGTCGATCAAACCGTCCCTGATCCAGATTACCTCATCAGAGACGTTGAGCATCTTGAAGTCATGGGTTGCCGAGATGATTGTAACGCCGCGATCCACGCTCATCTTCTTGAGCAGGGTAATAATTTCCTCGCCCGTATTCAGGTCCAGGTTGCCGGTGGGTTCATCGGCCAGAACAATGGACGGACTGTTGGCCAGAGCCCGGGCAACAGCTACCCGCTGCTGCTGGCCCCCGGAAAGCTCGGAGGGCTTATGGGTATAGCGATCATCCAATCCCACCAGCCGCAGCAGTTCCATGCCGCGTTCCACGGCTTCGTCACTGCCCGTGCCTCCAAAGGTCATGGGCAGGGTTACGTTTTCCAGGGCCGTCATTACCGGGATCAGGTTAAAGGTCTGGAAGATATAACCGATTTTTCGGCAGCGCAGCCAGGCCAGTTCGTAGGCGTCCAACTGGGCTATATCCACTTCATCAATGAACACCTTGCCCGAGGTGGGCTTGTCCAGGCCGCCGATCATATTGAACAGGGTGCTCTTGCCGGAACCCGACGGACCCATGATCGAGATATAGCGTCCTGTGGTAATGGTCAGGCTGATTCCTTTCAGTACTTCCAGGGTATGCTTACCCAGTTTAAAGCTTTTTTTGACATCCGTGGTCCGGACAATGGCATGTTGTTCCATAGGGCTAGGGGTTAGGGATCAGGGATGAGCAGGGATACAGGTTCTGCCGGATTATCAGCTGGGGTACATGTGGTGTTTTCGTTGTTCGCGTCATTTTTTCACCCTCGTTCCAGTTACTGTAGTTATTATTCCGCGCGCATGGCCTCTACCGGTTCCATGCGGGCTGCGGTGATGGCCGGGTAGGTAACCCCGATCAGGCTGAGCAGACAACCGGTGCCGATGCCTTTGACTGCGGTCAGGAGCAAAGTTCCGATGGGCAGGGAACTGAAGATTATGGGTCCAATCATCAGCGTCTGGCTGAGCAGGGCGGCAAGCAGGCCGACCAGGGCACCGACCAGGGAACCGACAAATCCCTGCATGATTGCTTCCAGCATGAACAGACGAAGGATAAATCGGTCCAGGGCACCCAGACATTTCATGGTGCCGATCTCGCGGAATCGCTCGGTAACGGCCATCAGCTGGGCATTGACGATGCCGACCACGCAGACCAGCAGGGACAGGACCACCAGCCATTGCTGTTTGGCGGTTTCGCCGATACTGACCGAGCCCGGAGCGACATCGTAGCCCGCCCCCACCAGGGCATCTATTGATCCGGGAACAGTACCATGCAATAATCCGTTTGCAATATCGGTTGTGACTTGTACATAGCAGAGAAAGGCAACAGCCAGCACCAGGCTGGTGGTGGTGATCAGGGATCGGAAAAAACGCACCCGAATTGATTTGTAGGCGATCTCAACCGATTTTGAAAAAGGCAATGCTACCAGCCGTTGCATGAAATGATGGAACCTGGTTGAGGTTTCAGGTATCGTCCTTCTGCAGAAAACATATCCAGTTTACCATAAAAGATAATTTTTACTATAATAGAATAAAAACATTTTTTACACATTCCGTGACCCTGTCACGGACGTAGAGCTTTCTCATATCACTTGCATTGAGGAATTGCATAATTAACGCCTAATGGGTTGACATTGCGTGGAAAAAGAGGTTTTTTCTGGTTATGAGTAAATTTGACCGCATCTATGACCTGCTTTCTATCCTACACAGCAGGCGTTACGCCATTACCATCAACGAGCTTGCCGAACAGCTTGAATGTTCCAAACCGACCGTTAAGCGGTATATTTCCAAACTGCGTAACGAATATGGCGTACCACTGCGATATGACTACCGCTACAATGGCTATATTCTGGATGGGAGTGATGATGAGACTCTCCAGTTTCCCGGCCTCTGGTTCAACATCTCCGAGCTGCATTCTTTGCTAATCATCCATGAGTTAATCGACCATCTTGAACCGGGCCTGTTGAAAGCGGAATTGACGCCCCTTCGGCAACGGATCAAGCGTATGCTTTCTTCCCGTAAAATAAAGACCGGCGAGCTGATTCGCAGGATTCGGTTCATCGGAGTAGGGCTCCGGGTCTGCTGTCCCTTGCACTTCAAGGTTGCGGCCAAAGCGACCATGGAGCGTAACCGACTGAAACTACGCTATCACAGCCGCGGCAAGAACAGAATGAGCAGCAGGACCATATCGCCCCAACGTTTGCTCCACTACCGGGGAAACTGGTTTCTGGCCGCCTGGTGCCACACCCGAAAAGGGCTGCGTACCCTTGCCCTTGATCGCATTCGGGAGATACTGCCAACCGATGTGAAGTGTATTGAAGTGGCGGATGAAAAGATGGACGATCATTTCGGTGAATCGTTCGGCATCTTTTCTGGACAACCTGAGAAAACGGCTACGCTTCGTTTCACCCCGGAAAGAGCCCGCTGGGTCGCTGAGGAGTCTTGGCATCCAAACCAGACAAGTCAGTGGCTGGCTGACGGCACCTTTGAGCTGATCCTGCCCTATTCCGATCCCCGTGAGCTTATTCTTGAAATTTTGAAATACGGCCCGGATGTGGAGGTTATCGCACCCGCCACCCTGCGTCGTAAAGTGAAAAAAAGATTGACCGAGGCCCTGAAAAAGTACGGCGACGGGAAAAATGAAAAAAAGTGACCACTGTATCACGTTTTGATCCACCGGGTAAGGTACAAGACAGGTAACTCCTGCCCGAACCGGACAATCAAGGTTATGTGGGGCAAAAATCAGCTCGGCTATGTGCCACGCCTGGAAAACGCTACTGTATCCCAAATGCTGAATCGAGGACAGAATCTACGTGCCGGAATTGCCGGATTGAAAGAGTCTGACGACCCATGGGAAAGGGTAACGGTTGATATCTATGAGCCCGTTGATTAATGGTATTTTCGCCCAATCTCGGCGTTATGCTGAAAAAATAATCCTCGGAATATCAATTATATGCCTGTGGTTATTTTTTCAGCATGCCTTGACCTTGAACGAAAACCCTCATTAATCAACAGAC
>JAUWLT010000150.1 GCA_030613515.1 Desulfobulbaceae bacterium | reverse complement strand
CGCGAACAAAGTGTCATTCGCGGCGAGGCGCCGCTCCTACCATACCTCGTTCCCTCGGTCTGTTGGGGAATGCATACGGGAGAGTGTTTAGAAATAAGGATTACTGCGGGCCTCTTCACCAATGGTGGACTTTGAGCCACCGTAGCCGTGCCCGGGCCAGACAACCGTGTTGGGCGGCAGGGTGAGCAATTTACTTTTTATTGAATGGGAAAGCTCACCCATGGAACCTCCTGGAAAATCCGTACGGCCTACTCCGCCAACGAAAAGAGTATCTCCGGTAATACAGTCAGGGGCGTTGTACAGACATATACCGCCCGGGGTATGACCCGGGGTGTGGATAACAGTCAGGGTTTCGTCACCAATAGTAATGGTGTCACCATCCTCAACCAGGATATCAGGTGGAGGCGATTCAGCCAGACCAAGCTGGGAAAAGAAACCTTTTACCTCGGGCTGGCCGAAGAATTCGGCATCAGCCTTGTGCATGATGATCTTTGCGCCGGTTTCTTTCTGAATAGGCCCGATACTGCAGACATGGTCAGGGTGCCCGTGGGTGGCAATAATGTAAATCACCTCGAGGTTATCCCGTTTGCAGGCGTCCAAAATTTTTGCTTCATCGCCGCCGGGATCTATTATTGCTGCCTTGTTGGTCTTTTCACAGGACACAATATAGCAGCATACGCCCATTATGCCAACGGTAAGTTGTTGTATCTTCATAATTGTTTAAGACAGTTTACAGTTTAAGGTTCATCTGGGGTAGGAGCGGTGCCTCGCCACGAATTGCATTTTTCAGGGCATAGGAAAAGGAATAGTGAAAAGGAAAAAGGGGAGTGACGTCGAACAGTCGAGCTGTCCTACTAACTACTCTTTCCTCTTCCCTGTTCCTTTTCACTTTTCTCTCCCAATCAGCAATCACACTTGTTGGGATCACAGCCTCCGCTGCCGCAGCCGCAGCTGCTTTCCACAGTGCCTAATCCACTGACGGTATTTAAGCTTACACCTTTGGCAGGCAATCGTTGCTCGACCGCGTCAATCACAGTTGTAAAAGCCTTGGTGGCTGGAGTATCCTCATCAGATGACAGGTAGGGTTTACCGGTATCACCGGCAACAACTACCCGTGGGTCCATGGGAAGCTTGCCAAGAAATGGCAGGTCAAAGTCGCGTGCTGTTTTCTCGCCACCCCCGGAGCTGAAAATATCTACGGTCTCGTCGCAATGGGGGCAGATAAATCCGGACATGTTTTCAATCAAACCGACAATGGGCATTTCCACGGTTTTACAGAAGTTGATCGACTTGCGAACATCTGCCAGGGCCACGGCCTGCGGCGTGGTTACCACTATGGCCTGCACGTTGGGAATAGTCTGGGCTATGGACAGCGGTTCGTCACCGGTGCCTGGAGGGGCGTCAACAACCAGGTAGTCCAGTTCGCCCCAGTCCATGTCCGCCACAAACTGGCGGATGGCCTGAATTTTGAGCGGACCGCGCCAGATAATGGCTTCGTCCCGGTCCTGCATCATGTACTCAAGTGAGACCACCTTCACATTGTCGTTGTAGATCAGCGGTGCTACCAGGTCGTTGGGATTCTTCGGCGGTTCCAGGCTGCCGGTCAGATCCAGCATCCGGCAGATATCCGGACCATGCAGATCCACATCCATCAGGCCGACCTTGTAGCCGCGATTCGCCAGTCCCAGAGCCAGGTTGACGGCTACAGTAGACTTGCCCACACCACCCTTGCCACTCATTACCAGAATTTTATTTTTGATTTTGCCAAGGGATTTATTAATGGCAATATCCTGCTGGGCAAGCTTTGCATCAGCAGAATTACTGCCCTGATCTCCGGTCCCACAAGACCCTCCACATGAACTCATAACGGCCTCCAATATATAATGGAATTAAAAGATTGCTTATTAGCGGGCTTATACTCTAATGCCGGTTATCTGAAAAGCAATGAAAAAGTATGCGGGTTCGGGTAAGACATCCTGGTACAGGAGCGCTGAGCAGCTGATGGAACGGCTTGAGGATCATCATACGGTGTTTTTGTTGATTTCTAATTGTCAGAACCGTTATAGTGATTATTACTACGTTGTGTTGATTGCCAAACCTGCGAAATATGTTTGTTCAAAAGAAGCAGGCTTGAATTATGCGGTGAATACCAGAGGGTACAATGGATCCTTTCAGCAAAAAATTGATTGCGGAACTTGAAGAAATGGAACGAACAGGACGTATGCTGCGCAATATGTCGCTTGCCCGCATGATGCCGTATAAATCCGGCAGCTGGCAGCCCCCTGTTGATTTATATGAAGCTGAAGAAGAACTCTACCTGTATGTCGACCTTGCAGGTGTAAATAAAGAGTCTCTGGCCGTGATTGCCGATGAACGGCAGATCCGGATTAAGGGTATGCGCCGGTTGCCGTCCCAACCGTCCATTGCCTGCATACATCAACTGGAAATTGAACTGGGTCCCTTTGACCGCACCGTTACGCTGCCGGCAATCGTAGATGCGAATAGGGTTTCGTCGGTCTTTTCAGACGGAATTCTGGTGGTTACCCTGCCAAAGAGAAAGAAAACCAGAAAAGTGCAGATCAGGATTATTGCTGGTGAATAATATGGAAAATAAACCGAAACCGCCAAAACAAGAGCCAAGCGTAGATCCTGCCAGTTTGCAGGTGCCGCCAACGCTGCCGATTCTGCCGTTGCACGGGTTTGTTTTTTTCCCGGGTATGGGCTTTCCCCTGCGGGTAGCCAGTGATTCTTCCAAACAGCTCATTGACGATGCCTTGTTAGGTAACCGGATGATTGGCTTGGTACCCAGTCGTAAAGAACAGACGCCGGACGATGATACTCTTAGTGGTGATGATCTGTACCGGATCGGTGTTGTGGGTTATATATATAAACTGACCAAGGCTGAGGAGGGCTATTACCAGGTTTTGATCAGCGGAACCCGAAAGCTGAGTATTGTCGAGTTTACCAGTGAGCAGCCATACCTGGAGGCCAGGGTTGCCGAAGTCCCAATGGACTTCAATGAAGAGGATAAGAAACTTGAGGCCTTGATGCTCGGTATCCGCAGTCAGTTTAAGAGGCTGGTCGAACTGACCCAGCTGCCCCCGGAGATGTTGGCCACGGTTAACGCCCTCACCGATCCATATCATATCGGTTATCTGGTGACCTCCCAGTTGAATCTCAAAATTGTTGATGAACAGGAAATCCTTGAGATTGTCGAGGTGGATTTGATGCTGCACCGCGTTGCCCGGGAGCTCAGCAAGCGGCTTGAAACAGTGGAAATGAGTAAAAAGCTGCAGGATGATATTAAGAAAGATATTGACGGCAAGCAGCGGGAGTTTTTCCTGCGCCAGCAAATGCAGGCCATTCGCAAGGAGCTGGGAGAAGAAGATGACGAGAAGGTCGAAATTCGGGAACTGCGGGAGCGTGCAGAGGAAAAGGGGCTCAGCGAGGAGGCAAGGGCTGCTGTAGACAAGGAACTTGTCCGACTGGAGCGTATTTCTCCTTCCTCACCTGAATATTCCGGCTCCCGTAACTATTTAGACTGGATTCTTGACCTGCCCTGGACCGACTCCACCACTGATACCCTGGACCTGGACAAGGCTGAGAAAGATCTGGACGTGGATCATTACGGACTGGACAAGATCAAGAAGCGGATTCTTGAATTTTTGGCCGTGCGCAAGCTTAAACCTGACATTCATGGACCCATTCTCTGTTTTGTCGGACCGCCCGGCGTGGGCAAGACATCGCTTGGCCAGTCCATTGCCCGGACCATGGACCGTAAGTTTGTCCGTATTGCCCTGGGCGGCATGCGTGATGAGGCCGAGATTCGCGGCCACCGCCGTACCTATATCGGGGCCCTGCCGGGCCGTATTATCCAGAGTTTGAAAAAGGCAGGGGCTAATAATCCTGTTTTTCTGCTCGACGAGATAGACAAACTTGGCGCTGATTTTCGCGGCGATCCGGCCTCTGCCCTGCTCGAAGTGCTGGACCCGGAGCAGAACTCAACCTTTACCGATCATTATCTGGACATAGAATTTGACCTTTCCAAGGTGATGTTTATTGCCACTGCCAATATGCTCGATACCATTCCCGGTCCGTTGCGGGACCGGATGGAGGTAGTACATCTGCCCAGTTATACCGAGGATGAAAAGGCGGCCATTGCCCGCAGACATCTGCTGGGCAAACAGCTTGAGGCGCATGCCCTTACCGGGGATGACCTGGAAATCGAAGATGAAGCGTTGCTGACTCTAATCCGTTCATACACCCGGGAGGCCGGTGTTCGTAACCTGGAGCGTGAATTGGCCGCAATTTGCCGGGGAGTGGCAGCACAGATTGCCCGTGGCCGTACGGAAAAAACCGTGGTCAGCAAAGAGAGCCTGTATGATTTTCTGGGTGCCCTGCGCTACTTTCCGGAGATGAAGGCTCGTACCTGGGGCCCTGGTCTTGCCACCGGACTTGCCTGGACACCTGTTGGCGGCCAGATTTTGTTTATAGAAACCTCTAAGATGAAGGGCAAGGGTGGTCTGACCCTTACCGGTAAGCTTGGTGACGTGATGAAGGAATCTGCTACTGCAGCCCTGACCTATATCCGTTCCCATGCAAGAGAGCTGGGAATCGACGAAGATGTTTTTTCTCACCTTGATCTTCATGTCCATGTGCCGGAGGGGGCTATTCCCAAGGACGGACCTTCCGCCGGTGTGGCCATGGTCAGTTCACTGGTCTCAGTCATCAGCAACAGGACTGTGCGTCAGGATGTAGCCATGACAGGTGAGATTACCCTGCGCGGAGACGTGCTGCCGGTGGGTGGTATTGGCGAAAAGGTTCTGGCTGCACTGCGGGCCGGGATACGAGAACTGGTTCTGCCGGTTCTCAATGAAAAGGATGTCCTGGAGATTCCGGAGGATATTCGGAAAGGGGTAACTTTTCATTATTCTCATACCATTGAAGAAGCGTTGGAATTTGTTCTGGACCCTGAAACGGATAATTAAAAAATGCTTGGCTGGTTTAAGAAAAAAATTGCGAAAAAAGACAGGCAGGAAGAGCCTGTTGTTGAGAAGGCTGCAGAGGCTGTAGAACCTTTAGAGACTATAGAGGCTGCTATTGATGTTGCTGAACCTATAGAAACTATTGAGGCTGAAGAAGTTGTAGAGGCTGGAGGAATTGAACCAGTACAGGAACCTGACGGCCTTGAGGGAACCGGGTTGGAGCCGCCGGCTGAGTCTGCCGGCAAATCTGTTGCCGTCGCTGAGGCCGGCAGAACACAACATCATTCGGCAGAGGAATCTACAGTTGAAGAGTCTGTTGTTGAGAAGGAAGTAGAAGCTTTAGAGGTTGTAGAGGCTGAACCGGTAGAGGAGGAACCTGATGAACCGGTGCAATCCGAGCCGGAGTCGGTGGCTGCGGTCGAATTTGCGCCTGCCGAAGACTCTGTTGCCGTATTGGAGGCTGATGCCGTACAACCTCTGGCTGAGGAACCCTCCGTTGAAAAACCTCCCAGGGAAGAACCGAGGCCTGACAAACCTCAGGTAGTACAGCAAAAACCGCAGCTCCCTTCCATGTTCAGGCGTTTACAGGATCGTCTCGGCAAAACCAGAAATAGTTTTATTCACCGGCTTGACACCCTGTTTCTTGGTAAAAAGAAAATCGATCAGGAACTGCTCGATGATCTGGAAGAAATATTAATCACTGCTGATCTCGGCGTGGCCACAACCCAGGAGTTGCTGGACACTGCCCGAATCAGTGTGAAGCGCAACGAACTCAGTGATCCCCTGGCCCTGAAAGGGGTGCTTCGTGATAAAATTCTTGCCTTTCTTCAGGAATCCGACCAGCCCGCAGAACTTGTAATGCCGGAATCAGGGCCCTTTGTGATCATGGTCGTGGGGGTAAACGGGGTGGGTAAGACGACTTCCATCGGCAAGATAGCAGCCAAGTTTGTGGGTGCAGGTCAGTCCGTGCTGCTGGTTGCCGGTGATACCTTCCGTGCCGCCGCTATTGACCAGCTTAAAATCTGGGGTGACCGGATCGGTGTGGAGGTGGTTGCAGGTGCACCGGGTTCCGATCCCTCGTCCGTGGTTTTTGACGGTGTTGCTCAGGGCGTAGCCGGGGATTTTGATGTCATTATTATTGATACTGCCGGTCGACTCCATACCAGTGTCAACCTGATGCAGGAGTTGAAGAAGATCAAGCGGGTGATCGGCAAGAAACTGGAAGGTGCTCCCCACGAAGTGATGCTGGTTCTTGATGCCACAACCGGCCAGAATGCCATCTCCCAGGCAAAGTTATTTAACGACGTCGTAGGCGTGACAGGGTTGACTTTGACCAAACTTGACGGTACCGCTAAAGGCGGTATCGTGGCTAATGTCTGTCGCGAGTTGAAAATACCGGTTCGCTTTATCGGAATTGGTGAGCAGGCAGATGATCTGCGGGATTTTGATCCCCAGGAGTTTGTTGAAGCCCTGTTTCAGGCGACAGGAAACAGGAATCAGAATGAAAAATCGATTGATAATTAGATAGGTTGTCAACTCACCTCTTACCCCATACCTCTCATTTCCAACATGCAATATCGACAACATAATCAGCCCGGGTGCGGCGGCTGCCTTCTTATTATAATGCTGATCCTGCTGGTCATCGGTGGC
>JAUWLT010000121.1 GCA_030613515.1 Desulfobulbaceae bacterium | reverse complement strand
ACAACCTTATTTCATCCTCGATCCAAAAGAAAAAAAGTGGAAGGGGGTTGGCATTTGTAATTCCATATATGGAACTTATCTTGTCAAAGGTGAAGTTTTCCTGATTAAACGACTGATCTCGTCTCGGATGGCATGCCCAGAGGGTATGGACGTTGAAACCTCTTTTATCCGGGCTCTGGAAAGCACGGAGACCTACCAAATTAACGGTGATCTTCTGCAGCTCCGCGATCAGGAGGGAAAAACTAAGGCCGTACTGATAATGAACTGAGGATAGAGTCGGGAAATGAGTTCGCCGGACACCTCCTTGCTGGTGATTGCTTTAAAGTGACAGGCATTCTCGCAGGCACCGCAGCCGGTGCATAACTCTTCATCTACTGATGCCATCTGCTCACCCCGAAACATTGTCTCCACGTCTATCGACAGGGTGCGGAGTCCCAGACAATCCTCGGGCTGACAATTACAGATAGCACCGATAAAAGGTGTCATCATGGTCCAGATGGTATGGACGGCCCCTTCCTTTTCCAGTTCTTCCATCTGCCCGATAGCCTGTTCCGGGGTTAACGATTCCAACCCCTGATCCTGGGCAAGGCCGAAATAGCCCATATCAAGATCCTTGTACCAGGCATCCGGGGAATAACTGACCGAATAACAACAGCGATTCTCCTTTTTCATGGAGGCCCAGCGGCAGGCACAGGGCAGCCTGACCACGGTGGCGGCTTTCCCCACCAATTCACGGATATCCTCCATGGTCACAACCTGGCCGAAATGCTCCACCTTGGCCTTGTCCACCATCCCTTTCACCAGCCGGGCGGGCAGCCGCTTCTTTTTCCCAAACAAGGTTTCCAGACGACCGATGGTCACCACCCCTTCTTCAATGGTGGAGGTGAAAAACTCACTGATATACTTCCGACGGGCAAGATCACTCATAAGATCTTTGCCGTAATTTTCAGCATTCTTAAACCACACCTTGCCGTCGCCATGTTCGCTGCAGAATTCACACATGCTCATTTCCCCATTATTATTTTGCTTCCTGGTGTGGAAGTTTTCTTGCCGGCAAACTCAATAAAAAAAAACGGGATAAAATATGGGGTTTAACCCGAATGGCACTTATTTGAGCCCAGCCCACTGAGAGATGACACGCCCAACGGACTGAATATACTTTGAAAATTTACGAGAGGAATGGCGCATTGAATGCAAGCAAACATCCAACTATCATCCGGAGTCACAAACCATCATGCAAACCAGCTACAGGCAGAAGAGCAAAGAATCAACAAAAGTGCGTCGGCTCCCAAGATTAATACCAGCAGACCAAAATGATTTTGTACGTTAGCACAGCTCGGCCGTTCGCGGTGGCACACAGCGCGACCGCCAATTACTGTTTGTACGTATCAGATTTGATAACAATTCAATCAGCAAAGCTGTCCGATCGAGTCTGAGCAACTCCAAGATTACGGCTCTCTGTACACCGGACAAGGCCGCTTGGGATCATAGTCCCTGTAGGCAGGATCGTTATAGTCCCGGTGGCATTTAAGACAGAGCCCCACACGCAGGATACGTTTGAGTTCATCACCGTTAAAGGGCCGAAGGTTGTCACGGGATCCGTGCTGAAGCTGCTTGCCGTCAATGGAGACAAAGCTGTCAAAGCCTACCGTCCTACCTTTCAGGGTATCCACACCCTGGTTTACCGGATAAAATTTCCACTCACCACCTTTCTTGACCACTGTGCCTTCACCCAAACCGATAGTTTTTGGAGAGGTATGGCAATCCTCGCAACTCCTGCCCTTTATCTGGGTGGTATGCGGGTTAATGGCTGCCATGGTGAAACGGTTGAAGCCGCCATCAATATTGCCATCCTCGTCGATCAGGGTCACTACATCCTGGCAGCCGGGTGTGACAATCACCACCTCATCTCCCCAGACACCCAGCATGGGTTTTTCATAGCGAATGTACGATCTGCCCTCTTCCCACCAGCCGGGAGTTTCTTCCAGGGTGAGTTTATCGAGATGGGTTTCGCTTGCATCCCGTTTGGCATGACAGCCATAACATTGTGGAACCCAGGTCGAATGGCAGGCCTCGCAGGTTACCCGTTTATGCCCTGCATAGGTGCATGCATCTTTCTTGGGCATGTTCAGGGGATGGAGCTTACCGTCATTACGGCCGACAAGGACAAATTTTCCTTTTTCTTCCCCCTTCTCGATATTGGTTATCTTCTTGCCCTTACGGGTCATGCCGGGCGCACTTGAATGACAACCCTCACAGCTGATCTCCAGCTGCTCCTCGTAATGGGCGTACTGAGTACCGTCACCCATGATCTCGTCCCGGGTATGGCAGTCGATACAGGCCATACCTTTTGCATGGTGAATATCATCGGCAAGTTTAAGATAAAATCGGTCGCCGGGCAGACGGTTGGAGGAAAGCTCTCCCTTTTCATAGGGTGTACCGTAGCCTTCCGCCTCAAAAATACCGGTATAGGAAATGCCGATGCGGCCTGAACGGTTATGACAGCGGATACAGTTCTCATCAGGAACTTTTTTGACTATCAGGGGATGAGGTTTTTTTTCCTTTTCCTTTTTTTCAGCTTCGCCGGTATCCCCTTCGTCAAAAGATGTCACCGTTGTCTGCCGGCTTCCTTCGGGCAGGACAAAATGACAGGCCGAGCAGCCCCCCCCTTTTTCATTAAAAAATGCGGGTGCTCCGGGCAGGTCGTTTTTCTGTTTCCAGAGATGACAGGTTGCACAGAGTTTACGAAAATAATCCAGGGCCAGCGAAGTTTCGCCGGTTTCAAGCAGCTGTTCCACCGTAATATCCGCATTCTGGGTATCCCGTTCTCCCCAGTAATAGAGCAGAGTTGACAAAATACCCCGATTTGTTGCCATGAGCGAATTTTTCACTTTCTGTACATCTGCAGGATGACAGCCTTCCACGCCGCAGGTTTTCTCCACTACCCGCAAATCTCCCGGATTAATAACAATCCCCTTATGCGCCTTGTCCTTGTCAATTTCCATAGCATCACCAAGATGACAGGGCGAGCAGCCCACCACCTTGGCATCATGGGCAGCGTCTAATTTTTCATCCTTGTGACAGGACAGACACATCTCGATAAAACCGGCCGTAGTGACCTCAATCTGTTCAGGTCGTTTAGTGGTCTGCTCACGAAATACAAGATAACCGATGAGGAGCAGGATGAATGGCAGCCAGATCAGGGCGGCTATGAGTTTACGGGGTGGGTTCATGGCAAAAGAGAATATCGAATATCGAACAAGGAATGTCGAATTTCGATGTGATTTTTATCGGTTCTGCGGTTCGACATTCCTGGTGACCTCTGCTGTTCGTTTTTTAATTATCCCTCAAACCCCTGCACAATAGGATAACGCCGCCCATGTCCAAAGGCCTTGGAGGTGACCTTCAAGCCAAGGGGGGCCTGTTTGCGTTTATGTTCGTTGATACGGATACGGTGAATAATGTCTTCCACAACGCGCCTTTTAAAACCACGGGCGGTTATCTCATCAACGCTTAAGTGCTCTTCAAGATAGGCTGCCAGGATCGGATCCAGCACCGCGTAAGGCGGCAAATCATCCTGGTCGCACTGGTCTTCTTTGAGCTCAGCCGTGGGTGGACGGGTGATAATTCGATCCGGAATGATCTCCCTGTCCCTGTTCATCCAGCAGGCCAGTTCATAGACCATGACCTTGGGCACATCGGCCAGTGCGGCCAGTCCACCGCTCATATCGCCGTACAGGGTGCAGTAGCCCACAGCCATTTCAGATTTATTGCCGGTTGCAAGCACCAGGCTGCCGAATTTATTTGACAGGGCCATGAGCAGGTTACCTCGAATCCTGGCCTGGATATTCTGTTCGGTTACGTCTTCGGCCAGACCCTTAAAAAACGGAGCCAGGGTTTCATGATAGGCCTCCATGGCTCCGGCAATGGGGATTATTTCAAAGCCGCAGCCCAGATTTTCAGCCAGCATCCGTGCATCATCAATGGACATCTGAGAAGTGTATGGTGAGGGAAGGGCCACGCAAAGTACATTTTCCGGGCCAAGAGCAAAGGCGGCAAGAACGGCGGTCACTGCAGAATCAATGCCTCCGGACAGACCGAGCACAGCCCGCTCAAATCCTGTTTTATGCAGGTAATCACGCAGGCCGAGGACCAGTGCATCCTGCACCTGGGCAATGGAATCTTCGGGCGCTTCAATCCCGGTATCGCTCCTCAACAGATCCGCCGAATCAACAATCAGCATGTCTTCGCTGAAACCGGCGGCCACTGCATATATCTCTCCCCGCTGGTTAACAGCCATGGAATGACCGTCAAAGACCAGAGAATCCTGTCCCCCTGCCTGGTTTACATAGAGCAGGGGCAGATCGTTCTGACGGCACAGGGAAGCAAACAGCCGGTTACGTTCGCCAAGTTTTCCGTGATAGTAAGGGGAGGCGGAAATATTAATCAGAATATCCAGGCCGTTGTCGTCCCGGGTCAGGCAAGCCACCGGATCAACGGAATAGTGCATAGACTCGTGCCAGATATCCTCGCAGACCGTCAACCCCAGATACAGGCCATGAAATGGAAATGGCATGGAAAAACCGCCGGGCTCAAAATAGCGGCTCTCATCAAAGACATCATAGGTGGGCAGTAACTGTTTGCGTGCCCTATGGACGACCTTTCCTCTGTGTATGAACAGAGCAGAATTATAAAGAGGTTTCCCCGGTCCCCGGCGTTGCTCCAGGGCACCAAGCACAACTCCGATATCCCCCACTGTATTAATGAGCCCGTCTAAAACCTGATCATGTTTTTTGATAAAGGAGGAACGCTCCAAAAGATCCTGGGGAGGATAACCGCACAGGGTAAGTTCCGGGAACAGTACCAGCTTACAGCCGGCTTGCACAGCGGTTTGGATCCGCTCGGTTACCAGTCGGACATTATGATCAAAATCGCCAATAACGGGATTTGTCTGGACAAGTGCTATTTTCACTGATTTAACATCGCAAAAAAAATCACCACAATGGCAAGAAGGTGTTTAGAAAAAAAACTGGGTATGCAATTTACTCAACTAAACACTATAAATCATTTTTCACCGCAGAGAGAGCAGAATTTTTTTCTTAAAAATAAATAAGTTATCTCTGTATTCTCTGCGTCTCTGCGGTGATTTTATGATCCCTTGCATTACTCAGTCCTCAACATACTATATATTGTGGTCGGTTGAGGTAACTGCATAGCCAGTAAATAAAATCGCTACTTTAGCAGCATTGTAAACAATTTTGGTTTGCAAGGGAAGAGAGCAGAAGGGGGAATATAAAAAAGGGACATCGTGAAGATGTCCCTTTTCAAAAATCTATTTAATTCTTCCGGCCTGAAACCGAAAATGCAAATCAGATCTTGTTTACATTGGCAGCTGCCGGCCCCTTGGGACCGTCAACCACCTCAAACTCAACTTTATCACCTTCGTTCAGGGTCTTGAAGCCGTTGCCCTGAATTGCGGAATAATGGACAAAAATATCTTTCCCCTCTTCCTGTTCGATGAAACCAAAACCCTTTGACTCATTAAACCACTTAACTGTTCCTTGCAACATTGTACCCGGTACTCCTTTTACTTTGGGCGTGCAGCTCTGAGGGGGAATAAATAAACTGCATACAAAGCCTGCCGGCTGTAAAGCCCTTATCATTCCTGCACATTTTATAGATAATTTGCTCTATACCAGACAAGACAGGAAAAATATAGAAAAATAATACCAACCTGCAAAAATTATCATTTCCGCTGCTATTTCCCTTGCCGCCGACTTTTCTGGTATTTATTAACGGCCCGATTATGCTCTTTCAGGGTAGTCGAAAAAAAATGGCTGCCGTCATTTTTAGATACAAAATAGTAGTAAGGGACCTCATCCGGATGCAGAACCGCTTCCAGGGCAGCACGACCGGCATTACAGATAGGTCCGGGAGGCAGACCGGCAATAACGTAAGTATTATAAGGCGTCTCTTTTTTCAGATCTGCCCGGGTCAGGTTGCCGTTAAAATGTTTCAGGCCGTAGATGGTAGTAGGATCGGACTGCAGGCGCACACCCTTCTGCAACCGGTTATAGAAAACACCTGCTATCACGGCTCGCTCACCGGCGGAAGCTGTTTCCTTTTCCACGATTGAGGCCAGGGTTACTAACTGGTGGCGCTCTAACTGCAAATCTTCAGGTTTATCCAGCCCGTTCCAGACCGTCATGAAACGGTTAACCATGGTTGTTATGAGGGATTCTTCATCCACCTCGCCGCGAACCAGTGTGTATGTTTCGGGAAACAGGTATCCTTCCAGTGTTTCGGCCGTGATGCCCAGGCTCTGGAGAAATATTTTGTCCCGACATAGTTGAAGAAAATTTTCCGGATCAACCCAGTGATCGCGGGCAAAAATCTCCGCAATTTGATCCATGGTCCTCCCCTCGGGCACCATGACCCGGTACCGGACCGGTCGTGCCGAATCCAAAAAACGAAGAACCTGCAGCGGCGTCAGTCCCAGAGGAACCTGAAATTCGCCGGCCCTTAGCCGTTTCCCCTCTTTTACCAATCGAGCCAGGAGCAGGAAACGAACATCATCACGGATAACGCCCTGCTCGCCAAGGATCTCCTTGATCCGGCGAACACCGGCACCTTTGGGAATAACAACAGTGACTTCATCATTGCCGGGAACCGGCATAACCAGATACAGGCCAAACCAGGCACCTGCATTTACCCCGACACAGAGGAAGAGTACAAAAGCACGAAAAAGAAATGTACGCATGCGGGAATAACGTCGTTTGGTCAGCAGACTGGGTTTGTTTATTTGTAACTATTCAGGTAGACCCAACAAACTTGCACCTACCTGGGACTGTAACTGTTAAAGAGTGCCTCATATTCGGAGTCTACGCTTACCTGCTTATTTTTTGCATACTTGAGCTATTCGAGAAGGCAAAAATAAGTGAAGATGAGGTGCTCCTGAATAGTTACGTTTATTTTTTCTTACGGGAACCGCTCTTCCTGCGGGCAGGCTTCTTGTAGCTCCCCAAAGCAAGCTCAATCACTTCATCCATGTGCCTGACCGGATAAAAGGTGATCTTTTTGCGCAGCTCTTCAGGAATCTCGACCAGGTCCTTTTCGTTCTCATAGGGAATAATGATCTTATCTATCCCGGCCCGCAGGGCGGCAAGGGCCTTATCCTTGAGACCGCCAATGGGCAGAACCCGGCCTCGCAGAGTCACCTCTCCGGTCATGGCCACACCTTTTTTCACCGTCTTTTTCACAATGGCCGAATAGAGCGCCGTGGTCATGGTGATACCAGCCGAAGGACCATCCTTGGGGATGGCACCGGCTGGGACATGAATATGGATGTCAATGGTATCAAAATAATCATCTTTCACACCAAGCTGTTTGGATCGGCTGCGGCAATAGGTTAAGGCTGCCTGGGCAGACTCTTTCATCACATCCCCTAACTGACCGGTAAGGATCAGCTTGCCCTTACCGGTCAGGATCGAGGTCTCGATGTGCAGCAGTTCACCGCCTACCTCTGTCCAGGCCAGACCGACCACCAGGCCGGGCTGCATCAGGGTATCAAGCTCTGCATCGGGAATGAACTTGGGGGGCCCAAGATATTTTTCCAGCGTGTTTTTAGATATCGTATACGGTCCCTTACCGCCTTCGGCGATCTTACGCGCCAATTTGCGACAGATCTTGCCCAGTTCCCGCTCAAGGTTCCGCACCCCGGCCTCGTGGGTATAATTGGAAACGATCATCTGCAAGGTCTTATCA
>JAUWLT010000110.1 GCA_030613515.1 Desulfobulbaceae bacterium | reverse complement strand
CAGAACAAACGAAAATTATGGTAGAGACTGCTGACCTCGTCATGCCCGAATGTAGTTATCGGGCATCCAGTGAATCACCACCAATTTTTGAAGATTACACCCAGGAACGGTTGAACCTCTTAGGGTCCTCCACTGGAAGTGAAGGTTTTATATATAATAAATGAAATTGTTATCTTCGATGTGCCACTCTCAAGTACAGGGCACTTGAGAGTGCCCTTGATTGTACATGATGGTTTCCTTAGAAATACCCTTTCCGGTTTCAAAAAAAGGCTTCTAAGAGCTGAATGAGCCTATTTTTGACGATTTTTCATTAAGCAAACTGTCAGTTAGCTTGGTCCGCCCCCCTGTTGATCATTGTTGCCTGGCCGCAGCACTACGAGTCCATCAGGATTGACTTCGTTTTATTTGGCCTCAAGGGTTACCAGTACATCGATACGGCCGTTGTTGCGAAGCAGGGTCAAGGTAACGGATTCGCCTACCCGGTAGCGTTCGATTTCGTCACGGAGTGTGTTGTAATCTTCGATTGACTTGCCGTTAACTGCCAGGATAACATCGCCTAAAATCAGCCCTCCCCTTACCTGCTTTGTTCCACGAAGACCGGCTTTGTCGGCTGTGGAGCCGGGCTCTACGCCCAAGACCAGCACACCATCTAAATTGAGATCTCGGGTAAGCCGCTGGTTGGCAAGGCTGATGCCGAGACCGGGACGAAACGTTTTTCCGTGGCGGATGACCTGGGGCACCACCCGGTTGACCTCACGAACCGGTACTGCAAAGCCGATGCCGGCACTTCCCCCTGAAGGGCTGTAGATGGCCGTATTGACGCCGATCAAACGACCGGCACTGTCCAGCAGCGGGCCACCGGAATTCCCGGGATTGATGGCCGCATCGGTCTGAATGACACCGTGAATGGTTCGCCCCGTCACAGCTGTGATCTCCCGGCCCAGGGCACTGACTACGCCGGTGGTCAAAGTCTGGTCCAGACCAAAGGGATTGCCGATGGCAAACACCTTCTGCCCCACCTGCAGATCATCCGACTCGCCCATCAGGATAGGAAGCAGTTTATCAGCAGGTGCTGAAATCTGCAAAACCGCAATATCACGATCCGGTGCAGCACCTACCAGTACAGCCTTCCATGTCGTATGGTCGGCCAGGGTGACATCAATGCGGTTTGCATCGGAAATTACATGGTAATTTGTGACGATACGACCCTGTTTGTCCCAGATAAATCCGGAGCCTGTACCCTTGGGGATTTCATACACATTCAGGCTGAACAGATTTCGTTGCACGGTAGTTGAGGTGATATACACCACAGACGGCGAGGCGCTGTTAAAAACATCAATAGAATTTGTCTCGTCCGTTGCCAGGTCACCACGAGCAATTACTGCACGGGGTTCAGCATTGGGATCAAACAGGCGGGGCTGGAGACCCTGGTACAAAAGGTAGAGGAAAGCAGCGACGATCGCCAGCAACATGACCGGGTGTATGCCACCTGCTGTTGAACGTAATAAACGCATGATTCAAATGTTGAGAAAATACTTGGCCACTACAAAATACAATGAGATACCAAGCACATCAATGAAAGTAGTAATGAAAGGACCTGTGGCAATGGCGGCATCAATATTGAATCGTTTAAGCAGCATGGGTATGACGGTTCCGAGTGTTGCAGCCATGGCCATAACGGCAAACACGGAAATTCCGACAACAAGACCAAGATTGACATGCGTTGTGTACTGAAAAGTAGCCAGTAGGCCAAGCAGCAGGCCGAACATGGTTCCCAGTGCGACACCAACCAGGGTTTCCTTGCCCACTATCTGGAAAAAATGGAGCATATTCACCCGGCCGGTGGCCAGACCGCGGACCACAATGGTACTGGACTGGGTGGCGATATTACCCCCCATGCCGGCAATAATCGGGATAAAGGAGGCCAGGGCAAGTACCTGCTTCAGCTCATATTCAAAACCGTTAATAATAAAGATGGCCGCCACTCCACCAATCCAGGAAGCAAAAAGCCAGGGTGCACGCAGCAGAATCTTCTGGTGCAGGGGTTTGAGCAGGATCTCATTGTCCTTGCCGGCGCCGGCCATCTGCAGAAAATCTTCAGTGGCCTCTTCCCGGATAACGTCAATAACATCATCCACAGTGATAATACCGATCAGCTTAAAGGTGGCATCCACAACCGGCAGTGCAAGCAGGTTGTACTGAGAAACGATATGGGCCACCTCTTCCTGGTCCGTATCCGTGGTTACCGAGATAACACTTGCGTTCATGATATTTTTCAACTGCCGGTGCATGGGATGCATGAGCAGTTCGCGCAGGGAGAGTACACCTGCCAACTGGCCGTCGCCGTGGGTGATGTAGAGATAAAAGACCATCTCCTTTTCTTCGCTACGTTTCTGAACCTTGCCGATGGCCTCTTCCACGGTGAGGTCTTCGTCCAGGTACATGAAGTCCGGCGACATGATACCACCGGCGGTCTCAGGATCGTACTTGAGCAGCTCCTCAACCTCGTTGCGGTCATCCGCCTCCATGTGTTTCTGGATGTCGGCGGCAATATCATTGGGAAGCGCTTCCAACAGGTCGGCGGCATCATCGGAAGCCATGCTGGTGACTACATCCGCCATAAACGACGGAGACAGGTCTTCAACGAGCTCCACCATGATGGATTCGTCAAGCTCACTTAAGAAACCAGCCACCAGGTCTGTGTGGGCAATAATCTCGAAAATAGCTTTTTGTTCAGCCAGGGGAAGAGAACGAAAAACCCATGCCAAATCGGCAGGATGGGTTTTACGGATAAGCTTACGAATGTTCTCCGTTGCCCCTCTGCGGTACAGACGACGCAGGGTATCAAGGAGAACCTTGCCCTCAAAGCCGATCATTTCACGTTTTAGCGCCTTTACCATGGGGTCACCTGCCGGGAACCGATATTTTTACGAGTAAACCAGAGGACTGGGCTCCTACAGGTCTGAATATTTTATATTCAACTGTCGTTAATGACTATTCACAATATAAAAATTTTATATATTAATGGACAATGTAGCGGGAAGTCAAACACAAAAATCGTGATTCCACATTGGGGAACGACGGTAATACCGGTTCAGCCAAGCAGGCCACTTTTCTGCGCAAGAAAACAGAGAAAAAAACCTGCAACCATGGCAAAAGCTCCGATAATCCGTAATGTGTCGGGACGCATCTCAGCAAGCTGTTTGAGCCAGCGCTGCATGGCCTCCGGCGAGGCGACATAGGGAAGTCCTTCAAGTATCAGCACCAGGCCGATTAGAGTTATGAGCATTTTCATGTGACCAGCCTAACAAAAGAAGGAAAGTGTTGCAATCTTCAGACAAACATATTGACAATAGTCGATAAAAAAAAGTAATATTCTTACTTGCAGAGTCGCTTAACTGCGACGACTGCGACTGCTTTAATCCTTTACGGGATTTGACAACTATATCCACTTTAGTATCCACCTTATTTTACAGCCGAATCAATGATAAAAATATCCTCATCAAAATACAGTGAAGCCGGAGTTGACATCGACAAAGGCAATGCCTTTATCTCCCGCATCAAGGGACTGGTTGCGGACACCCATAGTCGTGGTGTCATCAGTGATATCGGTGGATTCTCCGGTCTGTTTGCTATTGGTAATGCCGGCTTTGATGACCCGGTACTCATTGCCTCCACTGATGGTGTGGGCACCAAGCTCACTGTTGCTAAACTGTGTAATAAACACGATACCATCGGCATAGACCTGGTGGCCATGTGTGTAAACGACGTAATTGTCAGTGGTGCAAAACCGCTCTTTTTTCTTGATTACTTCGCATCCTCCTCGCTCGATCTTGATGTGGCCACTGACGTGGTCAAAGGAATTGCCGAGGGCTGCAAGATCTCCAAATGTTCGCTGATCGGCGGCGAAACTGCTGAGATGCCCGGACTTTACCAACCCGGCGATTACGATCTGGCCGGTTTTGTGGTCGGCATTGGCGAACGAAATGGTATTATTGACGGTAGTGACATCCGGGTGGGCAACAAAATTATCGGTCTTGCTTCCTCCGGCCTGCACGCAAACGGTTATTCTCTGGTACGGAAAATCTTCTTTGAGGAACTGGGCTTAACTGTTGATGACCGGATTGAGGAATTAGGCTGCACGGTTGGTGAAGAACTGCTCAAACCCACCCGTATTTATGTGGAAAGTGTGCTCAAGGTGTTGCGCAACTTTAAGATTAACGGCCTGATCCACAACACCGGCGGCGGCTTTATCGACAACGTCCCCAGGGTCCTGCCGGACAACTGCAAGGCGGTTATCCACAAAAAAAGCTGGGATGTGCCGCCTGTTTTCGGATTCCTGGAGAACAAAGGCAACATTCCGGAAGCGGAGATGTACCGTACCTTCAACATGGGTATCGGCCTGATGGCCATGGTGGACAACGATCAGCTGGAAGACGTCATGCAACAGTTTACAGCTATGGGTGAAAAGGTCTTCCTGATCGGAGAAATTCAGGCCGCTGAAGAAGCCGACAACAAAAGCGTGACCATTGAAGGGCTCGGCCGGCGACGGACTGATCAGGTATAAGCAGTTACACACCCCGTGATCAGTTACGATCAGGTCGTTAGTCTGTTGCGTTTTAGACTGTCAGGGGGAAATGTCGAATGATGAAAAAGTAGGAGCCCTGTCCTCAGGGCGATAAACCTGCTTGGATCCTGCGACCCAACAATCGCCCACAGGAGTGAGCTCCTACAAGATGACGCCGGGAATTTCTTGTTTTTCATGACTGAAATTCAGCAGTAAGGCCCTAATCTACCTGTTCTCCCCGCAATCAGCCATACCGCCTTTGAGCTTATAAATCCCATGCTCAAGGGCAGGCAACACAACTTCGATATTCTCCCTTGCCGCCTTTTTACTGCCCGGCAGATTTATTATCAGGCTTTCCTTGCGAATACCGGCAATTCCCCGTGACCAGATGGCGTTCCTGGTCTTGGCAAGGCTTGCCTGGCGCATGGCTTCGCCGATGCCGGGGATTTCCAGTTCAATGACCCTGCGGGTGGCTTCGGGTGTGCGGTCACTTGGCGACACACCGGTACCGCCCGTGGTGACGATCAGATCAATTTTTTTCTCATCCACCCATGAAATCAAGGTGGATTCGATCAAATCCTGTTGATCTGGGATAACCTCATAGGCAACGACGGTAAAGCCCTGCCCTGCAAGTATTTTTTTAAGTAATGCTCCCGAGGTATCCTCCCGCTCTCCCCGTGAACCTTTGTCACTAAGGGTCAGCACCCCGCAGCTATATTCGTAAGCCGTCACAGGCACCCCATCTTCACGCAGTTGCTCCCATCCGCATAGAGGGGGCTATAGCAAGCGGAAGCAACTGCGCAAATCTGTGGCACCTGTGCCAGCTTACGGTTCTGAAGAACGTGAAAGCGCATAGTTACAAACCCTGTGATTGGTTGCCTATATTCAGATTTTCCCTCATCAATCACCGGCCTTAAAGTCGGCAATGATTTTCTCGGCAATATGGGCAGGTACTTCTTCGTAATGGGAGAACTTGACCGTAAAACCACCCCGGCCTCCGGTCATGGAGGTCAGGTCCGGTGCATACAACTGGATCTCGGCCTGTGGCACCTGGGCATTTACGATCTCATACTTATCTGCTGAATCCATGCCAAGCACTTTACCCCGCCTGGAGTTGAGATCACCCATGACATCACCTACGTGCTCCTTGTCCACCCTGATCTCCATCTCCATGATTGGTTCCAACAGGATGGGATTTGCCTCCTGAACACCTTTTTTAAAGGCCAGGGAACCGGCAATCTTAAAAGCCATTTCAGAGGAATCCACGTTATGATATGAACCATCGATCAGGGTAACCTTCAGATCCACAAAAGGATAACCTGCAATAACACCTCTTTCCATGGCTTCAAGGACACCTTTTTCCACAGCCGGCCTGTACTGCTGCGGAATAACACCACCGACAATTTTATCCACAAACTCAAAATGTTCGCCCTGAGGCAACGGTTCCAGCTCAACCGTACAGTCGCCATACTGGCCGCGGCCTCCGGACTGTTTCTTGTGTTTTCCCTGGATCTTGGCCTTGCCCTTAAGGGTCTCACGATAGGGAATCTTCGGAATTGCCAGCTCCATCTCAACGCCGAACTTGCGTTTGAGTTTCTCTTTGATCGCCTCCAGGTGAATCTGGCCCACTCCTGAGATCAACACCTCGTGGGTCTGCTGTTCACGGGTCAGCTTCAGAGTCAGGTCTTCGTCCAGCAACCTTGTGAGGGCTGCGAACAGTTTTTCTTCATCCTTGGTGGCACTGACCGCATAGGAGATCACCGGGGGCATGGGCTCAAGTGCGTCATACAGGATAGGATCACCCACGTCACAGAGTGTATCACCGGTGGTGGTTTCCTTGAGTTTGGCAACCGCCACGATCATACCCGGCACTACACTATCTACAGGTTTCTGCTCTTTGCCCTCCATGAGAAAGAGCTGACCGAAACGCTCGCTGGTTTCTTTTGAAGAGTTATAAAAGCTGTCCCCTTGCAGGGTGCCGGAAAAAACACGAAAGATCGTCAACCGGCCGGCAAAGGGATCTGCCATTGTCTTGAATACCTGGGCGGAAAACGGTGCGTCTGCTGTTCCCCGGCGCTCAATCAGATCACCGGTCCCGGGATCCGTGCCCATCACTGTCGGGCACTGATCAGGGGAAGGCAGCAGGTCACTGATTCCATCAAGGATGACGGAGGAGCCTCCATTGTTCAAAGCTGCACAGGCAAAGACCGGGGCAATCTGTCCCAGGCGGACGCCGGCGGCAAGACCGGTGATAAGATCCTCGTCGCTCAACTCCCCCTCTTCCAGAAACTTTTCAATCAAGTCGTCATCAGTCTCAGCCACGTATTCCATCATGTTTTCCCTCATGGACGCGACTTCATCAGCCATATCTGCAGGAATGTCGGCTGGATCAACGGTACCATCATCCTTGAAGAGAAGAGCCCTGTTGCCGACAATATCCACCACCCCTTTAAAATTGCTTTCCGCACCGATGGGCAGGTAGATGACCACCGGGTTCAACTCAAATGATTCCTTGATCTCATCAACGGTTTTCTTAAAATTGGCCCGCTCACGGTCCATCTTGGTAATGCAGATCAGGCAGGGCAGCTTGCGATCCCGGACAAAATCAACAAAGCGCTCGGTCTGATTGCGAACACCGAGCACGGCACCCACAACAAGCAGTGCACTGTCTGCGACCTGGGCTGCAAATTTCGACTCGTTAACAAAGTTATCATCACCGGGGGTATCAATCAGGAAAATTTCATTTTTCTTCCAGTTCAGGTGGTTAAACGCGGCACCGGTAGACACCTGCCGTTTGATTTCCTCCTCCTCAAAATCCATGGAAGCAGAACCATCGTCTACCTTGCCTAACCGCTTGACTGCACCGGCAGTAAAGAGCAGGGCCTCTGCCAGGGTTGTTTTACCGCTGTTGCCATGTCCAAGGATGACCGTATTCCTGATCTGTTTGACGTCGTACATGAATGCCTCCGGTGACCGGGTGTTGAGGTTAATCTTACGACAGAGTGGCCCATTCCTTTGAAGTTCGCTCAAGGTGATCTTGAGCAAAGAAAAGATCTTTCTCTTTTAGTCAGGGGATGGTAACCATCTGTTAGAAGCTCTGATATTTATATTCTTATTATCCTTGCAAAGTCAAGCGATAACCTGATGGATCACTGTTCATTTTCAGTCAAAATTTATGGTAGATAAGGCAAGCAGTTCAACAGGTAAAATAGCTCGGTCCGCAAGCGCGGTCAGCGGTGCGGTCATGTGCAGCCGCCTCCTTGGTTTGGTGCGGGAGCAGGTGTTTGCCGGTATGTTTGGTGCGGGTTACGCCTATGACGCCTTTGTGGTTGCCTTTCGCATCCCCAACCTGCTACGCGACCTGTTCGGCGAGGGGGCGCTTTCCGCCGCCTTTGTAACCGTGTTTTCCGACTATGATACCAATAAGGGACGGAAGGCCACCTGGCAGCTGGCATCCAATGTGCTGGTCTTTATCTCCATCCTGCTCAGCCTTATCACCCTGACCGGCATTTTTTTTGCCGAACCTATTGTCAACCTGCTGGCCCCGGACTTTGGACTTGTTGCAGGCAAGATGGAACTGACCGGCATGCTTACCAGGATCATGTTTCCATTCCTGATCTTCGTGGCCCTGGCTGCTGTGGTTATGGGCATACTCAATACCAGCGGCAGGTTTTTTGTACCGGCCATGTCATCAAGCTTTTTCAACCTGGGCTCGATCAT
>JAUWLT010000263.1 GCA_030613515.1 Desulfobulbaceae bacterium | reverse complement strand
CATATTGCCGGCATCAGCCATGTGATCAACTACACCTTGCCCTATGAACCGGAAGATTATGTACACCGCATCGGCAGGACCGGTCGGGCAGGTGCCGCGGGCATCTCTATCAGCTTTGCCGATGAAAAAGGTGCCTTTTACATTCCGGAAATTGAGGAATTCCTGGGGTGTCCCATGCCCTGCAGTCAGCCTGATGAATCACTTCTTCTTGCTCCTCCCCGGAAAAAACGATCTCGATCGTACAGGAAATAGGTAGCGACTGTGCTCCCTCTGGCCAGGGTGGTATTTGATAACCGGTGATTGTCAACATGTCAGCATACAACATTTCCTCGCCGCATAATGAACCTGCTGATGCGGTAATCAAAGCTCTTGGCAGCTCTGCAGAAGGACTCGACCGGGTTGAAGTTGAAGAACGGGTCAAGCGTTTTGGTCCCAATGTACTCCCCAGCGCCAAACAACCGGGAGCCGTCCGTATCTTTCTTCATCAGTTCACAAGTCCCCTCATCTATATACTACTGGCTGCCGCTGGTATTTCCCTGCTGATCCGGGAATGGTCGGATGGAGTTTTTATCAGTGGAGTTCTGCTGCTCAATGCAATTATCGGCACCATCCAGGAGTATTCGGCTCAGCGGGCGGCAGCATCGCTCAAACAACTGGTCAGAACTAATGCCCGGGTGGTACGTGGTGGTGATACCTATGAAATATCTGCCCAGGAGCTTGTGCCCGGTGATATTGTCTTGTTGGAATCAGGAGATAAGGTCCCTGCCGATATGAGGCTGCTGACAACCCTTGATCTGGAAGTTGACGAATCGCTGCTCACCGGTGAATCCGAAGGAGTCCACAAGGATGCGGAAAAAATAGTTGCCGTTGACAGTGGCTTGAGCGACCGGCTTAACATGGTTTTTGCCGGTACGCTGCTAAACCGTGGCCGCAGCAGGGGGGTAGTTGTCGCTACCGCCCTGTCCACGGAGCTCGGACGCATTGCCGAGGCTGTCCTGGGTAAACGCACTGCCAGGCCGCCTCTGCTGATCCGGATGGATAGATTTGTTAAACGGGTAACTGTTCTGATCAGTGGGGTGGCGGTTCTTCTGGCCGTGGTGGCTTTGACGCGGGGTATGGCGCTGAACGAGGTTTTCCTTCTTGGTGTTGCCCTTGCCGTATCTGCAATTCCCGAAGGGCTGCCGGTGGCGCTGACCATTGCCCTTGCTATCGGCATGCAGCGCATGGCCCGGCGCAACGTTATCGTTCGGCGCCTGGTTGCCGTAGAGGCATTGGGTTCCTGCACCTTCATCGCCACCGACAAAACAGGCACTCTGACGGAAAATCAGCTCACCGTCCGGCGCATTGTGTTACCTTTTGCCGAGCCATGGGAAGTAACCGGCGAGAGTATGCAGCCCCAAGGGGAGATTGTCACCCCGGCAGGGACTTTGACTGCAGGGGAAAACAAACAGCTGCAGCGGTTCTGCCGGGCTGCAGTCCTGGCTAATGAAGGTTTCCTGGCACACCGGGACCACGGCTGGACCTACCACGGCGATGCGGTTGACGTGGCCCTGCTGGTAATGGCTCACAAGGTCGGGGTTGTCCAGGCAACTACAGCCGGCAGCTTTCCCGAAACAGCATCCATACCCTTTGAGTCGCAACGCATGTTCAGCGCCTCACTGAGTACAGTGGACGGTGTCCGGTACGCTTTTGTCAAGGGCGCGCTGGAGCGACTTCTGCCCATGTGCAGTTCCATGGCTGGAGAAAGAGCACCGCTGCCCCTTGACTGTTCCCTTATTGAAGATCAGGCTCACGCAATGGCCAGCCAGGGCTATCGGGTTCTTGCCCTTGCCTCAGGCAGGGTGCACCTTGCGCCGCAGGAGAAGTTTACCGATGCGCATTTGAATGATCTTACCTTTCTTGGCCTGGTGTGCATGATCGACCCGTTGCGCAGTGAAGCAAAGTCAGCGGTTGCCATGTGTCACCGGGCAGGGATCGAGGTGGCAATGGTCACCGGTGACCACCCTGCCACGGCCTTTGCCATTGCCCGGGAACTGGAGCTTGTGGACTCTCCGGACCGAATCGTTACCGGCCGGGCATTGCGCAAGGCTGAAAATCAGGCTGCCGCAGACCGTCTTATCCACCGGGCCAGGGTCTTTGCCCGGGTGGAACCGCAGCAGAAGGTGGAAATCGTCAAGGCCCTGCAGCGAAACGGAGAGTTTGTTGCTGTCAGCGGTGATGGTGCCAATGATGCGCCGGCCCTGCGAGCGGCCCAGGTCGGAGTGGCCATGGGCAAAAGTGGTACCGATGTGGCCCGGGAAACAGCAGATCTGATTATAACCGACGATAACTTTGCCTCAATTGTCGCCGGTGTGGAGGAGGGACGCATCGCCTATGGTAATGTCCGCAAGGTGATTTTCCTGCTCATCTCCACCGGTGCCTCGGAACTGGTTCTTTTTATCCTGGCGCTGCTGGCCGGACTGCCGCTTCCTCTACTGGCGGTGCAGCTCCTGTGGTTGAACCTGGTTACCAATGGCATCCAGGATGTGGCCCTGGCTTTTGAGCCTGCAGAAGGCGACGAACTCAGGAAACCGCCACGCCCGCCCAGTGAGCCTATCTTTAACCGGCTCATGGTTGAACGGGTGATACTGTCTGCCCTGATGATCGGCATTGTCGCCTTTTTGTTGTTTCGTCATTTGTTGGGCAGCGGATACAGTGTGGACCAGGCCCGGAACGGCACTTTGCTGTTAATGGTACTGTTTGAGAATATTCACGCCTTTAACAGCCGTTCGGAAACCTGTTCCCTGTTTCGACAAAATCCTCTGACTAATCCGTTTCTGCTGTTTGGGGTGGCAGGGGCACAACTGGTCCATATTGCGGCCATGTATCTGCCCTGGATAAGGGATATTTTGGCTATCCAGCCTGTATCACCACAGAATTGGTTACTTCTGCTGGCCCTTGCCACCAGCTTGGCGGCTGTCATGGAGATACATAAAATAGTCCGTCGTCGATGGCATTAAGGTGATCCGGTGAATCAGTTGCCCGATTTTCCATCTTCCAGCAGAAATATTCCATAGGTCGCCCGCCAGTCCGGCAGCAGGTTTATGATACTGCCGAACCGTTCGTTCTTTCTGCTGCTCAGTGCGACCTCTGTTACGATTGTTGCATTAATGGTCCGGATAAACTTTTTGAAATCCTTGATGGTGATTACCCGGATATTCGGCGTATTGTACCATTCATAGGGCAGGTGTTCATTTTTCGGTGCAACACCGGTCAAGAGTAACTGCAGGCGGACTCGCCAGTGACTGAAGTTGGGAAAGCTGACAATGATTTTTGAACCGATGTCCAGCAGTTTCAGAATCAGCTTATCC
>JAUWLT010000242.1 GCA_030613515.1 Desulfobulbaceae bacterium | reverse complement strand
TTACATCTTACGTCTGTGCTCTGGTACGTCACCTTCCAAACCCTGGCAACTACGGAACAATTTGTCTGGATACAGAGCAGTCAGGTGCAGACTCTTTTTAACCCCGTTCCAAAACCGGTCAACTCCGCAACAGTACCCTTTTTTTCCGTTGTCAGATTAAGCGGTTATACGGTCATTTGCGGCTGGTGCCAATCCTGCACCCCTGTCGCTTTCCTCAATACCCATGAAAACACCGATTTCATCAATGATTTCAACTTGCGGCGCGTTTTCCCCTGCCGGCTTAGCTTAACTGTATAATATTATATGATTTTATTCAAGTCCCTCCCGTCTTATGATATGCACGAAAATACCAGCCGTTGTTGTTGAATTCATTGAATTTTCGCAATCTCCTCCTTGTACTGCTGTTCGGCCCTTTTGCTGTTTTACAGCAAAGTAAAAGTCGGATCACAGGTTACCCGGCCCGGTCCGTCAACCAGGATACCCTGGACATCTTTGGCACACAGAAAATAGTACCGCACATGATCTTCTTTTTCATCAATATGTTTTGCCAGCCGGTGCTGCAGCTCAGCAAGCTGACCACTGTCAAGATAACATTCAAACACGGATTTCTGTACCCGGACCCCAAAATTACCCAGCTCTCTTGCCACCCGGTATAACCGCTTTTTTTCGCAGACATCAAAGCAGACAACCACCATGGAAGTCATAATAAAAAATAGTCCGGAAATTCGCTCCGGTTCCCCTGTCCCTGCACAATTATTCGTTGCCCGCACCAGACACAAAATGGATACCAGCGGATGGAATCGCATTTGTCAATCAACCCGGCAAGTGTTTTTTGCAGGGTTGCCTGGTCTCTGTCCCGCAACCTGCATTCAAAAATGGAGTATTGCACCCTGTTGCCGGAATCTTTTAGAATTTCCCTGACCTGATCACGAATGCGGTCATCACTGATATCATACGCGACCATCCACATGCGGCTCATCGCAGGACCATGGGCTGGTATTGTTCTTCCCGGCCCTGGACCACCGAGGCCAGGTGATGAACCTGGTGCTCCAGGCATCGTCGATAATCAAGGTGCAGTCCGGACTTCGGATGGATAATGGGCGCATTCAGTTTCTTTTCCAGTTCCCGGATAAAAAGGGATCGTACCTGCTCATGCATCAGACAGGGACTGCCCGGTGAGGACGGCAAATCAAACTGATCCGGCACGACACGCCTGTTAAAGACAAGATTGAGCGCCACCGTATCGACCACAATGGCCCGGAACTCTTCTATCATATCGGATACAAGGGCGGGATGGCCCACCCGAATGGGATGAAGAAAGCCGACATGCGGATTCAACCCCCGCGCCCTGAGAAAGGAGTACAGATTATAATAGAGCAGAGTATAGCCGTAGGAAAGCATGGAGTTAAGCGGATCACGGGGCGGCTGCCTGGTACGGCCCGTAAAGCGGTAGTCAGGGTCAAGGGATTTGGCCAGGGCTGCAAAGTACATCCGGGCCGCGCTTCCTTCATATCCCCGAAGACTGTCAAGACTGTCTGCACCAGCGAGCTTCAGCAGTATTTTTTTTAACTGTTCCGCTGCTCTTCCCAGGGCCGGCAGGTTGCGGTTACGTCGGTAGCGCAGCAATACAACCCGGCAGTTGGCAATTTTGCCCCGGATAAGTTCCCGTGCCAGATCAAGGCAAAAAACCGGGTCTTCGGCCCGCCTGAACTGGTCGCGGTGCAGGAGCACCGGATCAGTGCTGAAGCCGTCAACAACGCCGTAAAAACGTCCGCCCCCGGAAAGAAGATAGATCGGAATCTTGGCCTGAAGGCAAAACTGCATGACCTGGGTTGTCAGCTGGGCATTGCCGAAAATCATGATCTGGTCGACCTTGATGGACGGAATGCGCTGGATGACCCTGCCTCTCTTTTTGATGACAAAACGCTCAGACTCTCTGCCCAGTACATAGCCGTGTTCAAGTACATAAAGGGTACGCAGACGGGGATCAAGGTCGGTGACTTTCGGCTGTTTTTCCTCCTTTTTGATGGGCGGTTCAAGGGGCATAACCTGTTCAACAGATTCACGGTCAGGAAAGTCATCCGGTTCGACTCCTGCCTCGGCAAATGCCATTGCCATTTCTGTTTTCGGCCTGGATCCGGCTTGCCGGCCAGGCTTACCGGCGCTCTCGAATTTTTTTACAATCTCCGACGGTTCGGATTGCTTGGGCAGCTTGCTTGGGATATGGGCAAGAATCTCCGGATCAACGGTCAGCGGCGCGGCCTCGGGATGTTTTGTCTTCAGGATAAGTGAACGGACAAACTCAACCCCGAGAAAACGAAATCCTCGGCTGAAATCAACGATTCTTGTCTTTTTCGGGTTGAGTTTGAGGCGCAGCGATTCCAGAACATCAGCGGTAAACTGCAGGGCTTTGTCTGCGCCTGATTGTTTGCGGCAGAGGATGAGGAAATCATCGGCAAACCGGACCAACCGCAGATCATTATCCAGCATGGCCTCGTCAAGCTGATCAAGATACAGGTTGGCAAGAAGCGGTGAAATGGGTGATCCCTGCGGAACACCTTTGTGGAGGCGGAAGCGCTGCCGGCCTTCCACGTCCACCACATCGGCTGCCAGCCAGATGCGGACCAGGTGCACGATGTCCGGATTGGACACCAGCTTTTGGAACTCGACCATGAGTTTTTGATGATCGATTTCATCAAAAAATGAGTGAATATCAGCGTCTACGACCCAGACAAAACCCTGGTCCCGCAGACGCTCCACCCGGCGGACAGCCATGTCCACGGATCTCCCTTTTCGGTAGGCAAAGCTGCACTCTTCGAATTCGGCTTCAAACAGGGGCGTCAGTACCAGTGCAACCGCTGTATGCAGCACCCGGTCACGGACAGTGGGGATGGAAAGGCTGCGCAGACCGGTACCGCTTTTCTTGGGAACATGAACACGAAACAGCGGGCGGGGACGGTATGTCCGGTAGATAACTTCATCACGCAGCAGGGCGAGATTGGACATCAGGCTTCGTTCAAAATCTCCAACTGTTTCACGGTCAATCCCGGCACAGCCGTTATTGGCCCGTACCTTGTACCAGGCCTGCAAAAGGTTGCTGTCTGCAAGAATCTGGTCAATGGTTACAGCTTGTTTAGCCATGCTGCTCCGGTGGATTCATGTGTTAACTGATTCTGTACAAATCCTTAACTTGCCGGCTTTAGGGTCTGTAGGAAAAAAACATGGCTGATATCGGAGTCTCGTTCCTCGCTTACCTGCGCTTAAATTTGGATTGTATTTGGATGTTGAGATTGAGAAAAACCGCAGGCGTAGCTGGCTACGTTGAGGATTTTACGATTGTACAACATTCAAAGATGACCCGAAGATAAGATGCAAGATTGGCCATGTTATTTTTTTACAGACCCTTAGGGTGCCTTGTAGTTTGTTGGTTAGCGAGTGTATCAGCACTCAACCTTACCCGGCTGAAAGGGTTAAAAGATGCTCTCCAAAAGCATTGTAAATATCTCGCCGATGACCGATAGCCCATACAACGATATTTTTTTTCTGCGTATCAGGTTTGTAAATGATCCGATACCTGTCATAGACTATAATTCTTCACAGATAGTGGAAATGAATTCCTGACACTCTACGTACACGCAAGGCATCTATGTTCTCCAGTATAAACATAATGATAGGAGAGCACAAATGTTATCGACAGGTGTTAGTGCTGGAATGAAAATGTCAGCGAAAAAGAAGTGTCCTTCCCGGGGTAAGCGTTACTCTAAATCTCAAAAAGAAGAGATTCTTAA
>JAUWLT010000053.1 GCA_030613515.1 Desulfobulbaceae bacterium | reverse complement strand
GTCTTACGCTTAAAACTTTATGTTACCATAGAGCCTCCAAAGACTTGCTACCCGGTGGCTGGCCTACCTTCCGGGGCGGGCTTCACACCCGCTGAAATACACGACCTTGCCCGGCCGCACAATAAATCTGTCCCCTTTTCTGAGTATGGATCATGAGCAGTACCTGGGAGACACGCTGACCCAGGTGGCAATGGAAAAAGCCGGAATTATTAAAAATCGTGTCCCGGTAGTATCCGGAGTCGCAGACGATGATTCCGGCAAGATCATCAAACAGACCTGTCACGATCACCAGACACCTCTGTTTCTCTATGGCCGTGATTTTGAAGGTATCAGCAACGACAATTATCACGACCACTGGCAATATAACGGTTTCAACAAAGTGACACTGGCTGAACTGCCCTTGGCTATGAAGGGAAACTACCAGGTCGGAAACGCATCCCTTGCCCTTGCCGCGGTCCAGTTGCTGCAGGAACAGCGATACGTCATAACAGAAGAGCAAATCCGCACCGGTCTTGCCCGGACCAGATGGCTTGGACGGCTTGAATATTTTCGGCTCAACAACCAAGGCGAGATAGTGGACAGTCATGCCAATGGCTTGCAATTTCTGCTGGACGGGGCACATAACCCGGCCGGCGTCACCGCCCTGAAACATGCGCTTGAAGATGAGTTTTCCTACGCACGGTTGATCCTTGTATGGGGATCCATGGCTGATAAGGACCTGCAGACAACCCTGCTGGAGATTGCCCCCCTGGCTGACATCATCATCTTTACCAGGCCGGAATACGAACGATCTGCAACCGCTGACCAACTGCGGGACACTCTACCTGATGCCATGCAGCAAAAAGCGGTTCTTACCAGCTCTGTAAGGCAAGCCATTGACAAAGCCCGTGAACATGCAACGCCTGATGACCTGATCTGTATTGCCGGTTCACTGTACCTGATCGGGGCGGCCAGGCAACTTCTTGTTGGAGAACTGATAACAGATGGATGATATGTTCAACTTCGGGGTTGATGACTCTTTCATCAGGGCAGAGCGCAACAAGGCCCGGTCCCTGCGCAAGACCCGCTGGTGGCAGCAGAAAACATCTTCCGGTACCTGTCATTACTGCGGCCGCCGGGTCGGCATCAAGAATCTTACCATGGACCATGTAATCCCCCTTTCCCGTGGAGGACGTTCAACCAAGGGAAACCTTGTCCCCTGCTGCAAGGAATGCAATACGGCCAAACAGTCAGACCTCCCCCCTGAGCTTGAGGAGTTGTAAGCCCTGACTTTCAGCCGGGGAACAACCCCTCTGCACGTCTGAATCAACGGAAAATCCTGTCGCTAACGTTCACCGTCCTACAGAACAATTCCAATAAACAATTCAACGTAACTGTTGGCCGCGCAACTGAATTACATTTTCGTAATAGCAATTGAAAATTATCCTTTTAGTCCAGCAAGTAATGGTTATCAATATAGCCATGAAACGGGCAAGGGGTTGTTTTTTACAGTGGAATGATTATTATCTTAGCGATTGATCATAGTGAACAAAAACGAATATTCAAGAATTTACAACCAAGATACGGAGTAACTCATGAGTTTCCTTGAAGGATTGCTCTGGCTGACCCTTAATGTATATCACGAGGCACGGAGTGAACCCCAAATCGGCCAATTGGCCGTGGCCCATGTGACCTTAAACAGGGCTGCGCAGAAAAAGAAAAGTGTTGAGCAGGTTGTTACAGCCCCTCACCAGTTCAGTTGGACCTTCCAGAAGAATTCCTATCTGCCCACGGAGCCGGGTGCCTTTATCGACTGTCTGCAGACGGCCATGAAGGCCATGACCAGTTCGGATTTCACCGGCGGTGCAACCTTTTACCATCGCAAGGATGTACATCCCCAATGGGCCGGCGATATGACCTATGTTGACCAGTATGGAGTGCATATGTTTTATCGTAACTGATCCCAAAACCATTAAATAAAAAAAGCCGCTCCGGAAATTCCGGAGCGGCTTTTTTTATTGTTTAAACGGTTCAAGGTTAATCTAACCAATCAACTCCTGCACAGTCCGGGCAATGGACTTGCCGTCCAGCCCCTGCTGTTTGTACAGTTCTGCAGGCTTGCCGGAGCCACCATAATGTTTCACACCCAGACGTTTCATCTTCGGCGCAATCCCCTTCCCAAGCAACACAACAGAGACAGAGGCACCAAGGCCGGTTTCCACGTGATGGTCTTCAACAGTCACAATCGGTCCGATACCAGCCGCTTCAATCACTGCATCGCTATCCAACGGCAACAGTGAAGCCATGTTCAGCACAGCAACAGACTTGCCCCCGTCCTTTAAGATCTGCCATGCCTCCATACAGGCCGGGGTGACTGCGCCGAAGGTGATAATGGTTGCATCTGTTCCCCTGCGCAGCCAATCCGCCTTGCCCGGTGTAAAGGTGTAGGCGGCATCATAAAACACCGAGCCGTCTTCCCGGGTAATTGTCGGTGTCTTGGAGCGCCCCATACCCACAAAAAAGTTACCTGGTTGTGTGGCAATATAACGGACAATTCGATCAGTCTGGTTGGGATCGCAGGGCATGAACACGGAGAAACGGAAATAATTCTTCATCAACCCCAGATAATCAATACACTGATGCGTCGGACCATCTTCTCCAACATCAAGGCCGACATGGGTGGCAACCACCTTGAGATTGGTGTGGTTGAAATCATTTAACCGATTCTGATTGTATACTTCGGAAACAGCAAATGAACCAAAGGTGGAGAAAAAGGGCACCAGGTTCTCACAGCTCATTGCTCCACTCATACTGGCGGCGTGGTGCTCCTGGATGCCGAGCTCAAAATAGCCTTCCGGCGAATGTTTGCGAAAACCGCCCATCTTGACGGATCCTTCCAGATCACAGGAAACACCGGTGATCACCGGCGGTTCACCCGGCTTGTTGTTCACCTCGGCCAGTCCCAGTAGGACATTGCCATAGCCGGAGCGGCAGTCGGTCAGGGTGTCGGCATCATAGACAATGGGCTCACCTGGCTGGATATCTGGGTAATCGGTGCGTGGCAACATGATGGTGTTGGTTTTAACCGGTTCCCTGCGCCGCTCCTGCCACTGTTCAAAATCATTGTCCACGCCCAGTTCGGCCAGGGCATCAGCCAGTAGGTCGGGAGGCAGGGGGGAACCGTGGTACTTAGCCTTGTTCTCCATAAAAGAAATGCCCTTACCCATGATAGTGCGGGCCACAATCACCGTAGGCACACCGCTGGTGTTTTGGTAACCATTTCTCATAGCCTGGTAGATCGCATTATAATCATGACCGTCTTCCAGGTAGACCACATTCCAGCCCAGCACCCGGTACAGTTCCCGGATGGGCTGCGGCATGATGTCTGCCGTATTGCCGCAGATCTGCAGATGATTACGGTCAACCAGCACGGTCAGGTTATCCAGCTTATATTTACAGGCATGCCGCATGGCCTCGACAATCTGCCCCTTCTGATGCTCACCGTCACCCATCAGGCAGAATACCCGGTTATCCATTCTTTTTGTCTTAAATGCCTGGGCCTTACCGACCGCAATGGACAGTCCCTGTCCCAGGTTACCCGTGTCCCACTCCACACCCGGGACAATGGTTTCCACATGGCCGGGAAATCCGGATCCGGTACGCCGAAACCCGCTCAGAAAATCTTCTTCCGTAAAATAACCGTTTTCGGCAAGAACAGCATATACGCCGGGTGAAATATGTCCGATGGACTCCACCATCCGGTCGCGCTCGTCCATACGGGGATTTGCCGGATCATTTTTCAGCAGGCCATAGGCAACCAGCAGCATATCCAGTGATGACAGGGATCCTCCAGGATGACCGGAGGCTGCCAGACTGGTTGACAGCAGGATACGGCGGGCGCAGCGAGTACGCATTTCTTTAAGCGTGGAAATTTCCCGGGGGGTCAAATCAGGTGCAGCCAAATCAAACTTCAAGGGCATCTCAAACTCCATGGTATCAGGTTGAAACAGCAAACAGGACAGGAAATTCGCCCCACTTTATCAACAATCCTCTTTCAGGAAAAAGAGGCAAACACCACCCTCTCCTGTGTACAAAACTTGCAATTCGTTATAATACAATAAAGCAGAAACACAACTGGAAAAACAGCATAAGCCGTCACAGGCACCCATCTTCACTCAGTTGTTCCAGTCCGCAGAGAAGGTGACACCGCTTCGCTGTTATAGCGTACAGGGACAGGTAAGCGAGGAACGAGACTCCGACTGAGCAGGTAAGCGAAGACTCCGAATCTGAGCACCTGGTCGACTTAACTTTTTGAGCTATGCGCAGCAGCAACTCCATACAGCAGATACAGGAAAAACAATGAAGATAGGGCCGGTTACTCTAAAGAATTCCTTTATTTTAGCACCCCTTGCAGGCTATACCGACCTCGCCTTCCGGTTGCTCTGCCGGGAAATGGGAGCCGGATTATCCGTTTCCGAGATGATCAGCTGCTTTGGTCTGGTATATGGTCAGCAAAAAACCCTGGCCATGATGAAAACCGTACCGGAAGAGCGCCCCTTTGCCGTCCAACTCTTTGGCAACGATCCGGAGATCTTGGGCCGGGCGGCAGCCATTGTTTCCACTCACCCGGTGGACATCATTGATATCAATATGGGTTGCCCGGTACGCAAGGTGATCAAGAAAGGATCCGGTGCCGCCTTGATGAAGGATTTTAAACGGGCAGAGGCCATTATCCGCACTGTTGTCGACAATACCGACCTGCCGGTAACAATAAAATTTCGCAGCGGCTGGGACGATTCATCGATTACAGCGCCGGAATTTGCTGCCATGGCAGAGGCTGCCGGAGCTTGCGCTGTAACAATCCATGCCCGCACCTGGGCCCAGATGTTCGGCGGCCGGGCAGACCGCAGTGTCATCGCCCGGGTAAAAGAATCGGTTTCCATCCCGGTAATCGGTAATGGAGATATCCTGAGCCATGCAGATGGAGTAGACATGATGGTAGAGACCGGCTGTGACGCCGTCATGATAGGCCGCGGCGCCCTGGGCAACCCCTGGGTATTCCGGCCCGGTAACCTGCCGGACACTCTCGCCGATCGGCTGCCCGTGCTGCGCAGACACATGGAATTTGCAGGTCTTTACTTAGATGCAGAGCGGTTACTCTTCCGCATAAAAAACCATGCCTGCCGCTACCTGACCGGCCTGCCCGGTGCGGCAAAAATCCGGCAGCAGATTACCTTATGCAAAACCCTGCTGGATATCAAAGCTTTATTGGCAACCCTTGCTGCCTTGACCTGACACCAACCAAGCTTGCCTGAACTGGATACCACTCCATGACCCAGTGAGCATAACGCAGTGCATGAAGCGAACGTTTCCGACCTGTATGGTCCGTCAAGTTGACAGATCGGAAAGCTTGTTGTTTCGGAATAATCTTCACCTTTCAATTAGTTAAAAACATGTGCCATTACCCCTGCCAGTCTCACGCACCACTCAATTCGCCATTGCTAAATGAGGGTCCCCTAATGGCCGACTTCTTTCCTTGGAAAACACTCACAACTTAAAATTTCCACGCCATATTCAAACTGAACACATGAATGGGTCGTACTTGCCAATGAGTTCACCGGACAACGGGCCAGACTGGTAAATTCCGCATCCTTCATGTCAACATATTCATTGGAGAAGCCTATGGCTTATATCCTTGTCCCTATCATACTGCGTACCTACAGCATCATCGCCATTACCGCCGTCATAGGTTGGCCGGGATGAAATTTGAAACACGGTTTACCCTGTTGTGCTTCACGTCTCTGGTCCAACCATGCTGATTAGTTCTTTTTTCTTAAAAAAATTACTTCAAAAGTTCTGTCCATGGCAGCCTGATAGTAAAATCCCACCAAGGCATCTTTTTCTGCATAGTAGAACAAGGTGTAGGCTGATCCCTCGTAGCCCTTGTCCTGAAGTTGAATAAAGAGTTTGATTAACTCTTTCTGCGTTGAAATTGTAGACTGGGCAACATGGATGGGCCTGGGATTGAAATATTCCACCTTTACCTGGTCGCCAGCCTGAACATCGCTGATTTTGATGAGATAGCCACCGTCTGTGCGCTGCCATTCACCGGCAATAACAGTATAGTCATGCCCGGTTGCGGACGGTGTACTCTCATCCGCAGAGGCCGACACCTGAATATTGAGGAAAAAAACTGCACAAAGCAGCAACATTAAAACTTGCCGGAAACTCTTCATGGTATAAATTCTCCTGGGGGTGAAGGTTGCAGAAACCACCGTTTCATCCTGTAAAACCAAAAGACCCCACCCGGCATGGCAACATGCCGGGTGGGGTGATAAAAAAACAAGATTGAAGGAAGCGAAGAGTTTTGCTCTCACCCCAATCCCGGATTAATGTGCGCCGCCGGATTGAGACAGTGAATCCAGAACCTTATCCAGATTGAAGCTGGCCGCCTTCTGACGGGGTGGGAACTCCTTGAAAGTTCCAAGAAAATTCGCAACATAAGTTTGGGCTGGAAGCAGAAGGTACACTCGATCCAGGAACCAATCATCGTAGGTGTTCGAGGTTACCATACCGCGTTCATAGGGATCACGACGCAGGTTCTCGAGCAGTGGAACACGAAGCGTGACAAAAGGTTCACGCCAGGCCTGAAAAGTTGCCTCAGCACGCTGTTCCATGAAGATCGCCTTCCAATCCTGGTAGCGCAGGGCAGTCATATCGCCGTCATCGGAGAAGTAAAAAATCTCCTTGCGGGGACCTTTTTCGTCCTTACCGGTAAGGTAGGGGAGAAAGTTATACCCGTCAAGATGGACTTTATAAGTTCTGTCGATGGCAGAAACACCTCCTGCCTTGAGTTTATCCTTAATATCAGGCTCACCTGCTATAGCCAGAAAGGTTGGTAGCCAATCCATGTGATGCATGATCTCGTTGGACCATGCTCCAGCTTTGATTTTTCCAGGCCAGCGAACCATGGCAGGCACGCGCCAGCCTCCTTCCCAGTTAGTGTTCTTCTCGCCACGGAAAGGGGTCATGGCAGCATCGGGCCAGGTGTTCATGTGGGGGCCATTATCAGTGGAGTAGAAAACAATAGTATTGTCGGCTATGTTCAGCTCATCCAGTACCTTGAGGAATTTACCAATATGCATGTCATGCTCTACCATACCGTCGGAATATTCATCCTGACCGGAAATGCCACGCAGTTCTTCCTTTACATGAGTACGGAAATGCATACGGGTACCGTTCCACCAGCAGAAAAAGGGTTTGCCCGCCTTGACCTGGCGCTTAATGAAGTCGATGGCCGCATCTGAGGTTTCATCATCCACAGTCTCCATACGTTTTTTGGTCAACGGTCCGGTATCCTCGATCTTGCCACCAGCAAAGGATTTAATCACACCCCGAGGACCAAATTTTTTACGGAATTCAGGATCCTTCGGGTAATCCTCATTCTCCGGTTCCTCTTCAGCATTCAGGTGATAGAGATTGCCAAAGAACTCATCAAAACCATTGTTGGTAGGCAGCATCTCATCCTGATCACCCAGATGATTTTTGCCGAACTGACCAGTGGCATAGCCTTGCGCCTTGAGCAGACCGGCAATGGTGGGATCTTCCACTTGCATTCCCTCTTTGGCCCCAGGCAGTCCGACCTTGGAAAGCCCGGTACGGAAAACAGACTGTCCCGTGATAAAGGAGGAGCGGCCTGCGGTACAACTCTGCTCACCGTAATAGTCGGTAAAAGTCATGCCTTCCTCAGAGATTCGGTCAATGTTGGGTGTCTGGTAGCCCATTAAACCGTGGGTATAGGCGCTGATATTGGATCGACCAATGTCATCACCCCAGATAACCAGGATGTTGGGTTTGTCGGCTGCAGCAACATTGCCAGCCCAGGAAAACAGGGCAAGAGCAATGGCTGCACATAAAACGTGTTGCAGTCTCATAAAAACCTCCATTTTTTTAAATTTGTCGTGACAATCCACTTGATTATCACGGATAAATAACTTTCCATTCTTTTTTCATATCGACCACGGTCCAGCCATTTTTAGCTGCTTCTGCTAATGCCTTGTCAAGACGGCCCATGTGGGAATTCTTGTCATAGGCAAATTCACGTTCTTTGTCGGTATGGTGGACAATGCCTGCAAAACGTCTGCCTTCTCCGCCCAAGGTCGTCCACTGCAGCATCTGCAGGTCACCGTCGGAATTGCCAAAGGCAAAGATCGGACGGCGGCCGATATGCTGGTTAATTCCCACCGGCTTACCAGCCTTGTCATCGATGAAGTTCAACTTTGGTTCCCGGATCAGAACCGGCTTGCCGTTACGCATCTCAAGCTTCGTGACAATGGAGCTGCCAACCACTTGCTCCGGTGGAATTCCGTAGACCTCTTCCACCCAGGGGCGCATAAATTCAATACCGCCGCCGGAAACAATAAATGTTTTAAAATCGTTTACCCTCAGGTAGTTCAGCAGTTCAAGCATGGGCTTAAAAACAAGTTCGGTATACGGTTTGTTTAAGGTAGGATGACGGGCAGTTTTCAACCATTCTTTAACAATGTACGCAAATTCATCCGTAGTCATACCCGCATGGGTCGTCATCACCAGTTCGAGTATCCCTTTTTCACCGGAGGCAGCAACAGCCTTCATGTCCCCTTCAAGTACAGCCTGAAAAGGCTGGGTGGTCTTCCATTCAGGATGGTCTGCTGCCATATCCTTGATCCGGTCCATAGTAAAAAACAGTTGGAAATAGGCAGGCTGCTCCGACCACAGGGTGCCGTCGTTGTCAAAAACAGCTATGCGTTCACGGGGATCAATATAGTCAGAACTCGACTTGTCAGTTACTGCTGTGACAAAATTGATAATATCCTGCTTGCTTGTTCCGTCATTCCAGGATGGAAGCGGATTTGCTGCAAAGGCGATCAGAGGAAAGAAAACAACAAGAAATAATGCCAGGGATTGGAGCAAAGACCTCATCAAGAGCACCTCTTTAGTTAAAAATTTATACAGGCAGGGAATCCTGTCAGATAGATTATCTTTTATTTTTTAACTGTATATATGATAAGTTAGGATAACAAGCAGCATGTTTACAAAAAAAGTAATTATTACTTAGAGTGAATTTAACTTACTCTAACCATTTTGTCTAATGCATTTTTTTTATCAACATGATACCTTTTTGTTATGAAACTAAGTCTGAGGCATTTGCAATTGATTAAAGCCATTTGCAACACAAAAAACTTTGCCAGGGCAGCCCAAAAAATAAATATTTCTCAGCCTGCCCTGAGCCGGGCTGTTGCCACTCTCGAAGAACAGTTGGGATGTAAGCTTTTTGATCGATCCAGAAAGGGCGTTACGCCAACAGTGTTTGGGAAATTCCTCCTGAAGCGGGGTGGACCGATTCTGCAGGATGTAAGTAATGTGGAACGGGATCTGAACCTGTTGCAGGGGGTAGAATCAGGTGAACTGGTGATCGGCAGTGGTCCTTTACCGGCTGAGATTTCAGTTGGCAAAGCTGTGGCACGGTTCAGCAGAAATTATCCCAAAGTGAATGTCCGGATTATCGTTGACCGAACCCCAAACCTGCTGATCAGACTGTACAACAGGGAAATCGATATTTTTGTGGCCGACACCAGGGTAATCAATGATTCATCAGAATTGGAAATCATTCTGTTACAGATACAACAGGGCTATTTCTGTTGCCGTGCAGGTCATCCGCTAACTGAAAAAAAACAACTGGTGCTGAAGGATATCTTTTTCCACCCCCTGGCAGTGATGTGGACTCCAAAGGTAATGCTGGAATCATGGGCTCGGAAAGCCGGATTGCAATTAAACGGTGTCGCGGATTTGCCCTGTGCAATCCTTAAGTGCGATTACCTGAAAGTGCTTTTTGATATCGTCGCCGGCAGTGATGCGGTCGGACTGATCACCCGCTCAATCCTTGACAACAGTATCCTGCAACAGCAGCTTACCCTGCTGCCAATATCCTTGCCGGAATTAAACACCCATTACGGCCTGGTCAGCCTTTCGCGCTACTCCCAGTCACCCGTAGTTAAGATATTTCAGCAATATATGATTGCGGCGGATGAGCAGTGTAGCCGGGAAACTGAATAAAAATGATTCCTGATAATTACGGGGCAAAACTGGTAACGGACAACGGTTATTTTCTTGTTGTTTGATACAACAAATCTTCACGTCTCGGTTGAACTTCGACCGGCCAATCCTAATCGATGCTTGTTCACCCAGACTTGAGGTTACGCCTTGCCGCACGCGGCTACTACCTTTAAGGACGAACTGCCCGCACATAACCCTCCTTACTATTTACCCAGCGGAACTCAGGTCCACCGCAAAGCGGATAATCTTCCCAATGCCCGGACTTGCCTGTACTCCAATGAACATTGACCCAGTGACCTCCCTTGTTTTTGATGGGGCAATCTCCCTTTTTCATCAAAAGTAACTCTGACAAAAAGAGACACTCATCACGAGTAGGCAAACGCCAATCATCAAATCCGCCAAGTTTCAGTCTGTTCGCATAATCATGAGCCTCCTCCCAAGTGGGAATCTTTTTACTTTCTTCAATTTGCCACATCAACCCAGATGGGAGCTGACTACATACACCATTGCCCATATCCTCCAAAAAAACTTTATGCTGGGTAATGCCGTCAGCTCCTGTTGTCACAACTGTGGAACAGGAACTGAGTGTGGAAACAGAAATAAGGCCAGCCAGTAATAGAATAGAATAACGGCACATGATTTTGCCTCCTTTGTACATCCTCTCACCCTTTGACTGAGCCTCAACAAAAAGCCGGGCTGCCTTTTACAAAGGCAGCCCGGCTATCATCTGAGACCCGTGGCTTTCCGTCCCTATTTTTCAACAGGTTTGGCTTTATCCCGTGTCAATTAAACTGCATTTTATGTTTTAATTATATGCCAACGAATGACAAGAAACCAAGAAATTACGTGGCAGCTATTGGAGCAAAACAGGCAGAGTCCGGGCAGTCAGATCTTAATCGAAAATACCTGTTGAAAAGGGGGAATAAGGGGTAAATGAACTTTGATCTTACTCCCTCTTAAGCTCTATTTTTTACTCTTTATTTCCAAGCTGGTAGGGTCTTCACTCATGTATTCTGCAGAGCCACTTTTCCGGTCTTCTTCGTAGTCAATCTTAGTTTTTATATATTTCCGAGGGATAACTAATATGTATGGTATTTCCTCGCTACACAAGTCATATAGATCAACATAAAGGTCATCCTCGGATAGTTTCGTTTTTACATATTCTTCTTTTGGAATCATAAATTCGTACGGTAGTCCCTCACAACCGCATAATGCCTCTACACTTAAATATACGTCTCTCGGGTCAAGCCTGGTTTTTTGATAAACCTCCTCACCATATGCTATAGAATTTGTTCCTTGACAGTAAAAGGAAACAAAAAAACAAACCAACAGAAGTGTCATGATCCTCGTCTTCTTTGTCATAAGAACTACCCCTTTAAGGTAAAGTTTGCTGGGTGTCCAATTCACCTTCGATTGAACAGTTATCATAAAAAACAATATCTTTTCATTAACACTTGTAGGAGATCAAGATCGACACTGCCACTACGGATTAATCACATACCGAACACCCTCCGTGCTCTTTAGTGTCTATACACCCTTCTACGAAAAAAGCGTCCAGGGCTCTCGTCGTTGATGATAGGCCCCTTCATAGTATTCACAGAAATAATATGTACTATCCACAAGTCTTAAATCTACCTTTGTGTAGTAGTTAGGTGCCATATCTACCCCGGCATTATGGTCTTAGTGCGAGCATGTTGTGATGTCTTGCACATTGAAACAGGGACACCCATCATCCACACAGGGAGGCGGTGAACCCGTTAACTGTTCGCACTTGTCATAGACCACCTTATCGCAGCCTCCTCAGACGCTTGGGCGGTATCACTCACAGTCCATTGCCTCACAGTAGGTGTTACATAAACCACTCTCAACACCTTCCTGCTCGGAACAGACATCCTCCTCTTTCAAGATATTAATAAAAAATAGCCGGACTACCTTTTCTTCAAGGCAGCCCGGCTATCTGTAGAGACCCGTAGCTTTCCGTCCCTGTCTTGCGGCAGGTTTGGCTTTGTCCCGTGTCAATCAAACTGATTTTTTTGTTTATTATTTATTATATTTTATACCAAGACCTGATAGCGAGTCAAGACAACAGCGTAGCACCTCATGCGATAATTTAACATAATCACTGGAAACAGTTGCAGCACAACACTATTTGCAGTGAAGAAAAGAACTGATTTAGTTGAAAATATACATGGCAGGTTTGAATTTCTGGTACCGGGAGTCAAGATACCTCCTGATCCTGACTCAACCTGAATTCCAGTAGGAAAAGATATCCCTTGGCAAACCTCGGTTTGGGGTACAATTCATAGGGTTAGATACTTCCTGATTATAACGTAATGAACAATTTGTCGGGTTTGCTCCCATCTCTTTACAGGGTCCTATTAGATCAGGTTTGGATATCCACAATTTTAATCAATACCCCACGGCCAGGGCATATACTACCATTTCATCTGTGTGCAAAAAATCCGCTACCTCATCGTCGTAAAAGGCGCCAATGCCGCTGCAGCCTATGCCCTGCATGGTTGCGGCAAGGTAGATGCGCTGGCCGATAATCCCTGCCTTCTGCATCAGGGACAGGTAATTGTCATCTGCCGAGCTTATGAAAAACGTCACCCCGCTGTCAGAGCCCAGTGTCTGCTCCAGGCAGAGGTAGCCGGCAAAATTAGAAAATTCTCCCTGACGGATGCAAGTCAGGCCATTATACAATCCCTGCTGCAACCCATCGACCCGGTTAACCAGCGACCAAAGGCGAATTCTCTGATCACAGTCACTGATTACCGGTTCCAGGGCGGCGTGCAGAATGGTTGAATATTCTTCCATGCTCATGGTCGTACCGGTAAATTTCCGGATAGATCTGCGGTCAGCAATGGCTTTTGTCAGCTCAGCTATTGAAGCAGACCAGAGGTTCCCCTGCTCCTCCACTGCGCTGCAACCAGTAAGACTGCTGCAATCAACGTAACTCTTTTCAATCAGGCTGTCTGTCCCGTGATGCCCGGTGCCATCCACAAAGGACAATTCCATGCTGAGTTTCTGCACGACCGTCTCTTCCCTTTGTCCGCAAACGGCCATAGTCATCACTAACTCCCTGTTCCTGAAGCCAAAACTGTCGGCAACTCTATTACGATCCAACCGGTACAGCACCCGGAATGGTCGGCCTGTACACCATGCTGCTGACTCAACAGCGCCAAGCAGGTGGCCGGTATCAAGCAGGCAATAGCGCAGTGCCCTGGACCTGTATTTCCAACTGGAACGGTAATAGATGGCGGAGATAAGCAGTACGAGGCCCGAGATCCGTCGCTTATCCGGACAGCAGGCCTCAAGCCCTTCATTCTCATCCAGGGAATAGAGCAGCCGCAAACAGAACCGTTGCGGCTCAAAATGATAAATCCCGTCCTCCAACCCCTGCACATCTCTTGCCTGGATGTACAGTTCACATGGGTACAGGGCACCGGCAGACGGGTTTACCCGCAGATAATACTCTCCTCCGGGGTAGACCTTCCTGGCTGTTAAGCCTGCACTGAGCTGAAAAAAATCTTGCAGC
>JAUWLT010000155.1 GCA_030613515.1 Desulfobulbaceae bacterium | reverse complement strand
CAGAGGTTTATGACACCAGAAGATAGAGAAGACTGTATGAGCAGTCAGGGGAATCAGGAAACATAAACGTGAAATCTCAGGAAGCATCCTTACCGAGCAGTTGCCTACCACCACTTAACCTTACCTCATACAATCTCTATTCTCACAAAATGATAAACACTGCTACAACGTGGCAGCAGATTGCTGGGATGAAAATCTTACCCGAATAGTAGCAGGATTAAGTCCTGGGGTTAATGAAATGGTAGCAACTTAGACTTGGCAATCCTTACGCTGTCATTCATTTGGCGGGTTGGTGAATATAGTTAAACAGGCTACAGTTGGAATTGGGAGAGTAAATAGTCTAACATCTCTTCCTGAGATTGATGAAGGTCATCGAATTTAACACCTGCGATTCCTTCTGGTATGAAATAAAAACTTGATTGAATAGCCGGTGTTTTCCAAACCAATTCCACCGGGAGTTGCGTTAACTGAAAATTACTTCCAGCAATGATGATGTCCAAAAACCATTTCGCAGGCGAGTCTATCGCAAGGAAGGACTTAAATGATAGCCCCCCTGTGCTTATATTTATAAGCCGACAAACATTGCCGGGGTTAACAGCAATGGCTTTGGGAGTTTCAAACCTTTTATGTTTCCGCTGTTCCGATATTTTGGTTGCTTGCATGACTTTAACCTAATAAAAACTGGCGTATCCATTTGACTTCAACGATTATCTCATTTAATTGCATGTAACCTGACCAGTACATCTCCAAATCTGTAACATATTGTAATAGAACAATTTTACTTGCCGCTATCCAGTAAGAATAATAACGAGCTTATCTGTGGCTATTCCCCCAAGTACCTGAAGAGGGAGCATGGAATATTTTGTTCCATGCTTACCTATACTCCGGTATAAGTTACAGATAAGTTACATATGAAAAAAAAGAGGAGGGTTATGCTTTTTTTAGAACAGGATTGTTGAATGAAAGTATAGTTGGTGACCGATCAGTCCGTCAGGGCTGAATACCCTTCTTTATCTGTAATTTCAGCTGCGCTCCTTCAGTACCTTTTTCCTGAGAATGCTTAAAAGCGCAAGTCTTTCAAACCACGAGACAGAAAATGCTTGACACTCAACCTACTGTTTTGTAATTGTTATTGCAATATCTTCCAGTCTGGACAGGTAAGCTGGGAGTTCAGGGCTAAGCTCAAAAAATTGTCCATGAGGAACGTAACAAGCCAGATGGTCACCGGAGGGTTCATGATAGGCCTCTAACCTACAGGATAACCTTGATTTTTACCTCCCAAAACCTCCGGTTCAAAAGCGGTTGCATATCACCTCATCATAACTGTTAAGTGGTTCCACGGGGTCTAAGCCATGCCATCTTCTTTTCCTGCTAAAATTACCCGCCCCAAACCAATGCAGGTTTGGCCCCGCCAAAAGCTCTTTTCCCAGCTTAACGGTCTGACACAGTATCCTGCCATCTGGTTGAGCGGCCCTGCCGGATCCGGTAAGACCACACTGGTGGCCTCTTTCCTTGAAAATAACAATACTGATTGTTTGTGGTATCAACTCGATGAGGGTGACAGTGACCCGGCTGGTTTTTTTCATTACCTCAGCTTGGCCGCTTTGTCTGTACTTGGTGAAGATCACCACCCTCTCCCTCCTCTGACCCCGGAGTATATGCCCGGACTCACTATTTTTACCCGTCGCTATTTTGAAAAGCTGTTTAGCCAGCTGCCGCATCCTGTTGTCCTGGTACTCGACAACTACCAGCTGCTGCCGACAGACTCCATTGTTCATTCCATTATCCAGCAGGCCATTGAGACCATTCCTGAGGGTGTTCAACTCATAGTCATCAGTCGAGCACTCCCTCCCCAACAGTTTGTACGGGCCCAAGTCAACAACAATCTGGCAGTCACGGGGCAGGCCGATCTCAACCTTGAAGCTGAGGAAATCAAAGACTTCATCAAGGTCATGGGTGGACCCCAAATTTCGGACCAGGAGACCAGGTTTCTGCACGCCAGGACCAAGGGCTGGCTTGCTGCCCTCATCCTGCTGCTCAAGCGGGCAGAACGTAAAGAGGGAGGGGATTGGCTGGACGTAACCGCCATTGAGGATCAGATATCCGACTATTTTGCCAGTGAACTGTTTGCCGGGTTCAGCGAGGAGATGCAACAATTTCTACTGGCCATTAGCGTACTCCCCACCATAACCGGAGAGATGGCTGAAGAACTCAGTGGCAATCAACAGGCTGCTGCTCATCTTACCTGGCTGAACAAGAACAACTTTTTCACAGAACGTAAAGAGGGCCGACCCCTGACCTTTCAGCTTCATCCCCTCTTTCAGGAGTTCCTGCTCAGCCAAACCGCTGATTATTTCGGGCCGGCAGAGTTCAAGGCTCTGCAGCATAAGGCCGGCCGGCTGCTGGCTGATAATGATCTTATCGAATATGCAATCCAGCTCCTCTTCCAGGTTGAAGCATTTGAGGAAATCATCGAGCTGCTCATTGCCAAGGCCCCTATGCTCCTGGCCCAGGGCCGCCATGGGACGGTGGAGCAATGGCTGCTCAGACTGCCGGAGGAGTTGCGTGAGTCTAATCCATGGCTGCTCTATTGGCGGGGTAACTGCCGGATGCCCTTCAATCCCGGCGAATCAACCAAGTTCTTTGCCAGGGCTCTGCAACTCTTCTCGAGCCAATCTGCAGAGCCAGGTGTGCTGCTGGCTCTCTGTGGCATGGCTGATTCCACCACCTTCAGCTTTGACCGCTATGATCGTTTTGACCAGTTGATTCCACAATTTGAGGCCTTTGATGAAAAGAATCCACTCTTGAATGATCCAACCATGGAAGCCCGGCTTACCTTATCCATGCTCAGCTCCTTGACCAACAGAAACCCCACTCATCCAGCAATCACGGATCTGGAAAGACGAGCCCATACCCTGTTGGCCACCCCATTGCCAACTGAACTCAAAAGTTACTTACTGCTGATCCTTATTTGCCATTATGCCTTTTCCGGGAATCTCAAAAAGATGGAGTATTCCCTGAATTTGTACCGCGAGATTGCCAAACTACCGGACATTTCGCCGCTGTCTCTGACTACTTTGTATGGCCTGGAAACCCTTGGTGCCTTTCTTCAAGGCCGGTTCCAGCTCAGCTTGCAGGCTGCCAGGCAGGGGTTGGAGTTGGCCGGTCAAACCGGGGTGTTTAATATGAACCTCCTCACCCTGGGAAATGGCGCGGCCGGTGCCTTGAGTAATGGCAATATGAAGGTGGCCGGGGAGATGATGAGCCAGATGGAACCGCTGCTGGTCTATGGCGGCAGCTGGCAAAAAGAAAATTACCACGTTCTGCAGATGTGGAAAGGGCTATTGGAAAACAATGTTGGCCTGCTTTCTCTCCATGCAGAACTGGGACTTGAACAGACGAGAAAGGCGGGCATGCGGCAGACAACTGCCATCACCTGCCTTGGGGCGGCCCTGGCATACCGGTTTGCGAATAAGTCAGAAGAGGCAGAGGGGATGCTCAGCAAGAGCCTGGAGACCAGCAGGCAGTACAGCGCCAAACAGGCTGAGTATTCCTGTTATCTGACTGCCGCCGAATGGGCCGTGGCTGATGGAGATCAAGACCGGTTGCAAGAGGCCTTGCAAAGAGCGATGAGCCTTGGCCGCCAGGAGGGGTATTACAACACCTGGTTCTGGCGGTCGAAGACCATGGCGGCTCTCTGCGTAAAGGCCTTGGAGCTTGAGATCGAAGTTGACTATGTACGCGAGCTGGTCAGCAGAAGGAGCCTGATTCCGGAGGCGCCGCCGCTTACGCTGACAAACTGGCCCTGGCCTATCCGCATCTACACCATGGGCAGGTTCGGTATCACCCTGGCTGATACCCCTTTACACTTCAAGGGTAAGGCCCAACAAAAACCTCTCACCCTGCTCAAGGCCATCATTGCCCTGGGGGGCCGCGAGGTGCCGGAAGTAAAACTGAACGACGCTCTGTGGCCCGACCTTGACGGAGATGCGGCCCACAACTCTTTTTCCACCACCCTCCATCGGCTCCGCAAACTCCTCGGCCATAAAAAGGCTGTTGTTTTGAGTAAGGGCAAGGTCACCATTAATGACCGAGTCTGCTATGTCGACCTCTGGTGTCTGGAAAAAGAGCTCAACAGGATCAGTAACAGCAAGAAAGCGGATCAACAATTACCCCAGGAGGTTGGAGAATTTTTGGCCGGCGAAGAAGAATACTGGCTTTTTCCCATGCGGGATAAGATTGCACGAAAGATTGTCGAATGTTCAGCGACCACCCGGCAAACATCTTGAATTTTGATAATGCTATCATTCCTGTATCCTGAGATGCTGCAGCCATTTATCAAAGTCTGTTTTTGAGTTGCGGCAATTTCCATGATGTGAAGTTATTGAAATAATTGGGGTCGGAGTCAATATAAATTATGCCTGCCCTGATTTTTTTAATAAGAACAAGCCAGTGGCAATCTTTCCCATTGAAAAAAACCGCAAGTAAAGATTATTCTTGATTATAAAAGATCTGCCTACCCGTTCAACTTTTCTGAAAAATAGCCTTCCGTCCTGACAGGGTCAGATTAGACCTTATCTGTACAAATCTTCAGATTTCGATTGCCCACAGCAACGAAACCTTACCTCATATTATCTCTACTTCTCCAAAATGAATCGGTAAAGCAGTACGGAATTTTGCATTTCTTGGTTATTTTATTACCCCGTGGGCTATCTCAGTTTCACAGGACACGTGGAACAGGATGAAAGAACGTATTGCCCAGCTTTATGAGCAGGGTACTGATGCTGTCAGCATCGGGCAATACGTTCGACGGTGGTTGCGGTGGACTCACTCCGGTTTGGTCGATCAACCCTTCCTTTTTGAGCATGGCCAGCAGATTGGCCTGGAACAGTTCGGCCAGGGGAGTGATGCTGATTTTAGGCATGACATGGAAAACACCGCTTCTGCGGAACAATCCGTCGGCCACGATAGCGTGGATATGCGGATGCCATTTTGCGTAATGACCAAACGTCTGGTTAGTCATCACAGAGCCGATGATTCCATCCTCCAGCCCGAGAACGGTTCGGAGAAAAACAATCAAAACTGTTAATGGCAGAGATCTTCACGCTTTCCTTAACAGCAAGCAGGACTTTTCAACCTGGATAAAAAACCGAATAGAGAGGTACGGATTCGTGCAAGGTGTTGATTTTATAAAATTAGGCAAAACTGTCTATATTGGTCGTATGCCTTCTTTGCAGCTGTACTGCTGATTGTTGTTTTTTAGATTGTCCTGAATTTTGCCGCCTACCGAGCCAAGCGGAAATATGATTCCTTATCCCTGCCCTTGTTTTCCTCCTTGTAGGGTTGTCGATATTCCATTGCCGGCAGACTCTCAATTCCTGTAAAATGTCAACAGCTGGAAAAGTTTCTTGGCATGCCAGAACATCATCCTCGAAGATAAAGAATTTTGTATCCTTCTTGTTGAGAGGTATAGAAAAAATAGGTTCCTCTTTTTCTTCTTCCTCAAGATCCCGGGTAGGGTCTTGGGGTGGAAGAGGGGTTCCTCTTTCCTCATTCCTCATTCCTCTTTCAGGACACCCTGGCGCCGCCTGGGATAGACTAAGGCACAACCCATCTATCAAAGGCTTGATTTCACTTTCCTTTTATCTCTGGTGTGGTCGTTGGTGTTTAAGGAAATTAATTATCTCGATTGCAGCAGGTTCGGAGGGTGTAGTAAGGCTTTTTAAGCTCTTTTTTTCACCGTTTTCTTGTGTTGCCTTGGATACACCAAGGTCCACCATTGGGTCTAAAGGCTCGTTATAATAATGTTTTGTTGCTATCGTTTCCGTTTTATACCAATATCTGATAAAACCGGCTTTTTCCAGTTCGTCCAGCCAAGGTCCGACCTTGGGTCTAAGGGCTTGATTATATGGAAATATCTCTGCCCATATCCTTTTAGGCCTGTGTTTTAGAAATCCATCCCTATCGGCAAGGCACCAGAGGCCTATGAAGAGTAATCTACAGGCAGGTTCCAGTTCTGAAAGTTCTTCATTCAGCACCGATTTTCGCGTTAGGTTAAGCGTCACCCAAACATAACAAATTTACCGTTTACTTAAACTCCAAATCCAGCGAGATATTTTCAAGGCCCGGAATTTGATTAGGTAAATTGTTCCACGGTACGCCTCTAAAAATAAGATTGTGTGCTCTTTTGGGGTAAACCACATTGATTGCACCGCTACTGACGGAGACGACACCTTTGCCTTTGACAAAGTGTCGGTATATTTTAGGGGCGTCGCAATCTTCAAATCCACGTAGTTTTTTGGCCAGCATCGAAT
>JAUWLT010000265.1 GCA_030613515.1 Desulfobulbaceae bacterium | reverse complement strand
GGCGCGGGCCCCCTCGAACCGAAAAACGTTTTCGGCGCGGCGCCGGGCCGCGAAAAGGTTGGTGCTGTTCTCTGATGCTGTTATTCCCTGGGGCAACGGACCTCGCGTATCTTGTCGGCAAAAATAAAATTATCATCATGGTCCGGGGTGTGGCAACCTGTACAGATTTTTTGATCCGGATTCACAAGCCGAATTGACTCCGGTTGCCTGCTGTGGGCTGCTGCCGGTCCATGACAGCTTTCGCAGCCTACGTTTTTAAGGGACTGAGACAGTTGCAGAAGCAATTTCTCAGATTTGACCCTGGCTGCATCATAATAGGGCAGGGTAACGTGGCAGAGCAAACAGTCTTCATTAAATTGCTGTTCGGCTTGTTCAAGGGTCTTTAAGGATCGGCTATGGTCCGTTGTCTGCCAGAACGCTGTCTGCTTTGGATGACATTCTTGACATTTTTGCCAACCGGCCAGAGTATCTATGGAGAAGTGTTGCTGCGTGTTGGTGTTACGTATACGTTTACGGTTGAGCCTGTTGACCTCCCGGGTGGTCTGGTCAATAATGGCCTGTATTTCCCTGTCTTCGGGCATAGAGGATTTCAGACCGATAAACCGGTTCGTGAAACTGCACGGTTCTCCGGTTGCATGTGCTCTTGTTTCCTTTAATTGTTTAATTTTCTGTACGCTTTTCTCTTTGGTCACCAGTAACCGCTGGTAGCGCCCGTCAATCTTCAGGTCTTTTTCCTGGTCCCGTTTTTCCATGCGGCCGATCTGCCAGGTTATCCTGTCCAGCCGGTTTTGCTCAGCACGTATCTGCTCGGAAAAGTTTTGGCCCCACTGCCCGGCATCAGTCCAGTTGATGCGCATCATGCCGACATATTTACCCTGGGCTCCAACCCGGGCAAGCAGAGTGTCTTCTACCTTACGTGGGGGTTGGTTAGAGGCCCCGTGAGCAGATTCAAGGATCAGGTCAATACCTTGAACAGTCCGGGTAATCTCTTTGTTGATAGTGTCTGGATAACTGGAGAGCAGGATGATCATGTCCGCTCTGGTGTCGACATTGGCAACAACCTCCGGCAACACCTCCTGCCAGGGCAGAATGGTGTAGCCCGCATCTTTTCCCGGATCGGTCCGTTCGTCGGTGAGACCCAGGATAGTAATGTTTATACTGCCGATTCTGGTGTCGACGGAAGGGGCAAAGATCGTTTGGTTCGTTGTGCCGTCAACCAGGTTCATGGACAGCCAGTTCAGCTTCTGTTTGTCCTGGATTTCTTTGAGCAAGTCAATTCCCCCAGCCAGATCCTGCGCCGCAATGCCGACTGCCCGGCAGCTCATGGCCTGCATAGCCTCGGCAATTCCCCGGGCAGTGACTGCTTCCTGCTCCAGCATTTCAGGCCGGATGGTGTTCTGTTTAAAGAGCAGTGCCCCGCTGTCAACAAACAGATAGGGAAGCTTTTCCCGGCTTGCAATATTTTTTATCTGGAACGCTTTTCTGGACAGACCGCCCAGCTGGCTTGACTTTCAGCCGCAGGGCTCAGTCTCGCCATGGACATCATTTGCGTAAAAGAGCAGGAATTCAGCCGCCTGCAGCGGATGGGCCATGGTCAGCAACAGCAGCAGGGCCATTGTCGGCAATTTATGAGTTGTTTTTCTTGCGTTTTCCATTATCAAATTCCTGTGCCCGTTGTTTAAGGATTTTTCGCCATCGTATCAATCGATCACGAACAACAGCCTCATAGCCCCGATCCGTGGGCCGGTAAAATATTTTGCCCGACAGTATTTCCGGCAGGTGTTCCTGGGCGACCAGCCCGTCCCGGCTATCGTGGGCATACTGGTAGTTTTTTCCATAGCCGATTTCCTTCATTAACCCGGTCGGTGCGTTGCGCAGGTGCATGGGAACCGGTAGGGACCCGGTTCGTCTGATCTCTTTTTTGACCATTTTTTCCGTCATGTAGAGGGCATTACTCTTGGGGGCCGTGGCCAGGTAGGTTGTTACCTGGTACAGGGCAAGTTCCCCTTCGGGTGAACCTAACATATGATAGGCCTGGCGGCAGCTGATAGCTACCTCAAGCGCCCTGGGGTCACCAATGCCGATATCTTCGGAGGCAAAGCGGATCAGGCGGCGGGCAATGTAAAGCGGATCTTCGCCGCCGGCTAACATCCGTCCCAGCCAGTAACAGGCTCCGTCCGGGTCACTGTCGCGCAGACTCTTATGCAGGGCCGAGATCAGGTTGTAATGCTCCTCACCTGCCCGGTCATAACGCAGGGTACGTTCCTGCATTGCCTCGCGGACCAGTTGCTTAGAGATGATAAGTGGTTCTCCGTCGCTGTTTTTCAGGACAAGTATTGACGCTGTTTCCAGAGAGTTAAGTGCACGTCTGCAGTCTCCGTCCACACCGGCTGCCAGCATCTCCAGCGCCTGGTCCTCAATTTCAAGTCCCTGGCCGCCCAGCCCCCGGTCACTGTCACTTAGTGCCCGCTGCAGGATTTTTTTGATGTCTTCAGGGCCAAGGGGATGCAGGAGCAGAACCTGGCAGCGTGAAAGCAGGGGGGCGATGACTTCAAAAGACGGGTTTTCCGTGGTCGCCCCGATAAGTGTCAGCAGGCCGTTTTCCACGTGCGGTAGGAAGGCATCCTGCTGACTCTTGTTAAAACGGTGAATTTCGTCAACAAAAAGAATGGTAGGTGCATTCGTTGTCGCCCGGTTTTTTTCAGCTTGCTGGACGATTTTTCTGATCTCTTTTACTCCGGCCAGAACAGCTGAAAAGAAAACAAAATCAGCATGAATGGAGTTGGCCAGTATAGTTGCCAGGGTTGTCTTGCCGGATCCCGGAGGTCCCCAGAGCAGCAGGGAAGGGATCCGGTCCTGGGCGATGAGTTCATGCAGGAGCCTTCCTTTTCCGACCAGGTGTTCCTGGCCGATAAAATCGGCAAGCTTTAATGGGCGCATGCGCTCGGCTAGAGGGATGGAGCTGCGCATCTGTTTCTTCATGGCCCTATTATGAACAGGAAGTGGAATTACGTCAAGCTATCAGAAGCATGATGCTCTGATCCTCTGCCTTGCCTTGTCAGGAACAGAATGGTATTATAAAAATAATTGGCTGCCTTCATCTGCTTTCCCGTAACCAATCATAGAGAGTCATAAATGGCATCACCTGTCCTGTTGATTGCGGACAATCCCCAACTTTGTCAACAGATAACAGACATTTTAACAGAATATTCGGTGGTATGCTGTAAGCCTTTCGAGGTAACAGAGTTTTGCCGTAATAATCCGGTCAGGGTAGTCCTGGTGGCTGAAGATCTTGCCGAACTGAGCGGCATTTCGC
>JAUWLT010000203.1 GCA_030613515.1 Desulfobulbaceae bacterium | reverse complement strand
CATCAGGGATTTGAATTTCGCCGTCCTCAAGGGCCATCCTGCCCTGAAGACTCGGCCTGGCCACGGTTCCCTGCAAAACGCAACTGCCCGTAAATCGACCTTCTCCATTCACCATATATCCGCTGAGAGGGGCTAGTGGACTGAGATCATTGAGATTCAAATCCAACTTTCCTTCTATAGTCATTTCCCCCGGCTTAGTGAAATCATTGCAATTTCCCACTGAAACCTCAAGCTTTGCTACACTGCCGTCCTGAAACAGAGTTTGAGCCATTACCCGGGCCTCATTGTTTTCCAACCTGGCCTGAAATTTATTACCGGTCCAGTGCCAGCTTCTGATCTCGCCATCTTCATCTTCCGCAGTCAAAGAAAGATCAGGCACAGAAACAACAATCTCCGCTTGATCCGGGATTGTTCCCTGTCCCGTTGCCATCACTGATGCTGTAAAAACACCATCCAGCTTTTGAGTCAAGAGATCCCACTCTTCAAGGAGGTTCAGGGGAAAATGCTCAACACCTCCATGCAACTGCCATCCCCTCTGTTGCTGCCATTTCCCAGCAAGCGATATCCACACCTGGTCCTGGACAAGGTAGAACTCGGAGACTTCACAATTTTTTTCCGACAAATGCATGGTGATGGGTTTTTGTATTGTCCACTCACCGAATTGACTGGTCTGCAGCAGGAGTTCGGACAACTCCCCATGCCACTCCCGTTCCTGCAGTCCTCCGGCAACAACAAGCTGCAAGGCCCCGAGACTGCCGGCAAGAGAGAGATCCATTCGATGTTTTTCCCGGTTCCCCAACACCTGGAGGCGCGCTGTACTGATGGTCTCCCCTTTTACACGAACTCCCCCTGCCTCGACTTCTGCGTCGATGCTGCCCGCAACGGCAAGATCTGCCTTTACCACTGCCTTCAGGCTCTGCACGGAATACTCCTGCACTTTGAGCTCGGAACCATCCAGGGTCATCGACAGGCTGGGTTGCTCACGACTGCCGCTCACGGTTCCCTGCAACTGAAAGACACCGCTGCTCTCCGGTAGAAGGCTTGCCAGATCATCCGATCCGGCCTGGAAGGTAAGATCAAGCTCACTGTTCACCCGACCATTTACCCGAAAATGAGTGGAACCCGATTGCAGGTGCAGTGCATCAACGGTGAACGTTTTGCCGTCCATTCCGGCCCTGCCGCTGCCGGCAAGGGGAAAGCCTCGCAGCTCCCCATACAGACGATCGATTTTCAAATCTGCAGTCAGCTTATCCGCAGTCCACTTTCCCTGACTGTAGAGCAGGGTATCGATTTTTCCCGGCCACCCGGAGACAAATTGTGCAGGATCCACCTGTTCTGCTTCAAGTTCAGCCTGCCAGGAGAATCCGTCTACCCAGCCAATCCGGCCACGGGCAGTGAGCCTTGCCTCATCGAGGAGGAGACGCAACGATTGGATAGTCAAACCATTATAATCCCCTTGAACCTCTGCACGGGCCTGAACCCGGGGATAGCCCTGGTAATGGATATCGGCGGCCACTGTTCCGCCATAGCTCTCTATGGTTCCGGAGGCCTCGATAACGGTAAGGGTTCCATCTACCGGCAGATCCACCTGGATATCCCCCAACTGAAAGTGTTCCGTCTCGCCGGTGGCCTTCCAGTGCAGGTCGTCAAGGATCCCGGTCAACTGCCCCTGCACCTTGGCCGCGGCCGGTGTCTTGAGGCTGGCGGAAACCGCCAATGTTTCGAGATCTCCTCCAGCCTCAATCGAACCGCTGAGATCACCGATACCGGGATCATTCACCCTCCAGTCACCACTGATTGCGAGCGGCCAGGTTGCGCTTAGCTGTACATTTGCCTGCAGATCAGCTCCATAATCCGGGGTATCCAGCTTCAGGCGCTCAATCACCACTTGATCATCATGAGCAGACACCTGGAGGACAAGTTCATGGACAACAAAAGGCTCGGAACTGCCGGGAAAATATATTCCGGCATCATGAACCTGCAAATCCTCCACACGCAGGCCGAGAGGGAAATGGATATCCGGGAGAATAATTGGTGAACTGTCCGTTGTTTCGTTACCAGTGGTTGCCAAACGAAACACCAGCCCCTTCGCTTTGATATGGTCCACCTGGAGTTTTTTATCAACAAGGGCCATGGGGCTCCAGCTGCAACCCAATTCATCAAGCGTAACATCGACAACCCCGTTAATATGTAACTGAACTTTCTCCAACCGCCAGCTGTCAAGAAAACGCCCCTGAACCTGCTCCACGGAAAAGGTGGGACCGGCAAAGGAATCACAGGTCCGCAACAGGAGGCGGAAACCACTTTCCGTAGTCAGGAGCAAGGCAAGGGCTGCAATCAGGAGCAGCAGAGAAAAAAGAACCCATTTCAGCAGACGGACAATTTTCACAGGTCCGCCCCCACCGTCAGATGAACCCGTAAGGGATAGCCGTCCTCGGAGAGTGCACTTGCCACATCCATACGGATCTGGCCAAAAGGCAGGGTCATGCGAACACCGACACCGGCACCGTGTTTGAGGTCGGCATCGATGTCATCAAAGGCATTACCGACATCATAAAAGGCTGCCATACTCCACATGGAGGTCAACCTGCGTTCAATCTCGATGCTGCCCTCCATTAGATACCGACCACCGACAACCACCCCCGAGGAGTCTTCAGGTCCAAGTTCTTTATATCCATAGCCGCGAACGGACTGGTCGCCACCTGCATAGAAACGAAGGGAAGGCGGGAGATCGTCAATGGACTCCATGGTCGTGGCACCGATGGTTCCACGGCCCAGAATACGCCAGTTGTCCATGGGAGTAAGAATTGCCTTGCCGCTTACCCGGAACTGAATAAAACTGGTGCTGGAGAGTATCGTCTTGTCCGCTCCTTTGACGGTCGCACTCAAACGGATACCATTTTTGGTGTTGACTCGATCCTTGGCCAGAATCAGGTTCCAATAGCCACTGGGCATCAGCAAATCTGCGCTGCCGCTGGTCACCCCCACGGTATACTTTTCATGCCGAACCTCCAGCCCTGCTCCGTACTGGTGTTTGGGAGTATTATGGTTGACTGAAACGCCAAATGACAGCAGGTTGCTCCATGTATCGTCCCAGGTCTCGTCAAGATATTGCCCATTTAGGCTCAGCGTATCATAGCGGGGATCGAAAACTGGAATTTCATAGTCTGCATTGACGCGCCTGCCCTTTTCAGACAGCTGCATGATAAGGGAAGGTTTGTGTCCAAAACGGTTGACAATACGATTCGTCCAGCCCAGGCTTCCCCGTGCACCTGTATCGGTTCCATAGCCGATACCAAAACTGTAGCGATTCCGCTTGGCCGGAAGCAGGCTAACCTCCACCGGTATTTTTTCGTCCTGTTGCTGAGAAAATTTAGGCTTCACCAGGACTTGGCCGAAATATCCCGTGGAGTAGAGACCTGACTGCAGTTGGTTTAATAACTGGAGAGAATAGACATCTCCCTGCCGGTAAGGAATAAAACGGTAAAACAGCTCGGAAGTGATGATATCCTGACTGCTCGTGGTTTCCCCAAAGTGATAGAGAGGGCCAGTGTCCAGGAGAAGCCGGATCTCGGCCTTACCCTGTTCAGGCCTTACAACAATTGTATGCTCCGTAAACCGGGCCTGAACATATCCATGGGCCATGGCAAGGGCCAGAATATTTTTCTTGCCGGTTTCATAGAGGCTGTCTTTGAGGGAATCTCCCGGTTGCAGAGGAAATCCTGCTGCCGGCTCCTTAAAAAAAGAACGTTCTTTACCCGGTCCCGTAATTTCCACAGACAAGGCATCCACAATCACCGCTGTTCCGGCAGCCACCCTGTACAGACCATGCCAGCCCTCATCATCGTCAGACAGGGAGCTGTCCACCTGGACAGAGTAGTAACCGTACGGTGCCAGGGCTTCTGCGATCTCCTTAGGCGCCTGTTTATGCAACCTGCGTATTTCCCGGGGAGTGATATCAGGGTTTTCCTGCTGCAGGGAGATCTTCAGGCGGGCCATGATATTGGTGTAGAGTTCTCCCTCAACCCCTTCGACGACTACCGAAAGGGGAACCGCTCGACAGACAGAGGTCTGCAGCAAAAGGGCCGGCAATAAAAAAAGGCTTGAAAAACCGTAAAGGAGATGTTTGAGAGAAAGAGTCAAAGGTTCAAGTCAAAAAAACAGATTGATTTGCTGTTATGTTTCATGACGTACCGGTCACCTGCCGAAGACGTTATGATAAATTGGTAGATGAGTTTTTTTCCAAAATTACGCTAAGTTAAAAATGCCCTATCCTGTCAGCTCTGGTGGGCAGGATTGTTTGATTCACATGTTGTTGGCCCTGATTGTTCTTTAAAAAAACCCATCGATAGATTGCTCGAGAATAGAGATATTTCTCTTTCCATATGAGCCGTTTTTCAAATAGGTTGCCGGGTCCGGGTTAAAATTTACAGACAGTCCACCCTGTTAATCCAGCCTCCTCCCTGTACCTGGTCATACTTGGTAAGAAAAAGCTGTTCGCTTTGATAGAATTTTTTTTCACGGTGCCGTTTCGGCAGTTTTTTCAACTGGCTGGGACCTCCATTATAGAGAGAATACAACCAGACAGCAAGAAAACGCTTTCCTGAATTTGAGGAAAGATTGACCGAAGTTTTTACCTTGTTGATATAACGATTGAGATAGAGCGTAAGAATCTCGGATCCGGCCCGGGCATTATAACGGACATTCCAGCGCAGCTGTTCTCTATCGTAAATGCCGCGCCAGATTCGTTCGTTCACCTGCATCAGGCCCACCGAGGTTCGATTATACGAAAGC
>JAUWLT010000240.1 GCA_030613515.1 Desulfobulbaceae bacterium | reverse complement strand
TTCTTCATCAGAGCTTGTCCAGTTCATTTCGTGTGGTCTGCAGCATTTTCTCCAGAGTGGTCTGGTCAAGCCTTTCGCCCGAATAAGCACCATGTTCCATCCGGGTAAAGATATCAAGCAGGGGTGCATCCGCAGGGAGTCGTTGCTGCAGGTCTGACAGGGTGATAGCTCGGGGTTCCTGTCCCCATATTTCCCCCAGCCGTTTCTGAATTGCTGCCCGACAATGGTTGAAAAAGCTGTTCTGGTCCTGCGAACTGATCGCTTTTTCCATCTCCTGATAGTGGTTGCTGAGCTGTCGGTTGACCTGTTTGTGCAGCAGGATGGTCGGGTCAGCCTGCAGCCTTTTTCTGCGTAAATTGAGAAGCAGGGCAGTCGTCAGGCAGAGAAAGGCCGCAGTCATAAAAAGAATAAACCAGCTCTTTTTATAGAGTGGCCCGATGGCATGGACCAGCCTGCCCGGATCAGTATGGAGTGGTGCAAGATTTTTTGTATTTGGCTTTGCCGGAGGGCTCGGAGTTGTCGGTTGCTGCTCTGTAACATCGTGTTTGTCAGCGGCTGTTGGTACGCCCAAAGGATTTTTCAGCTGCATCTTGATGGGATCGCTTGTCAGGCTGACATATTCTCCGGCATCGGGATCAAAATAGGAAAATTGTACCGAAGGAATAGTTTTCAGAGCAGGAGAGGTCGGAACAATGGCCTGTTCAAAGGTTTTTTTGCCGCTCCCCGGCTTGTGCTTCTCAAAATTTTCCGTGGCCGAATAGGTCTTCCAATCGTTGTTGTTTGTTAATTGTGGAGCCTGCACCGTGTCAAAGTTGCCGGTACCCGAAATTATCATCTTCAGTGTAATGGGATCCCCGACCTTGCCGTCTACCGGTGAAGCTGCAACGGCCAGGCTGAAGGTTCCGATCCCACCCTGAAAATCGTTGGGACGGCCTGCCATCGGCAGGTCCATAACCGTAATGGATTTATCCGGACTGGCAACTTTGACCTCACGGCGGGAGTACTGGCCAAAGAAGTCGTCAAAAAAGGGGTCATTTAAAAAAGGCGAGCCAAAAGGATTGTTTTGACGCTGCCGTTGTGTCCGCACCAGCAGTTCGGCATCCATCTCCACTTCCAGGGGAAAAGTTCCCTCTTTGACTGCAGACAAGGCTCCCTTCCAGGTCAGGGAGATATAAGGATTGCCGTTGACAAGCTCTTCACTCTGCTGCGGCTTGTCATCAAGAGACTGGAGCATGAAGTTTTCGCCGACAAAGCGGGGTGAGGATTTGAGTGTCACCCGCAGTCCCTGCCGGAAATAAGCCTTAATAGTGAAGAAGACCAGTTGGCCGGGGTAGATTTTTTCTTTTTCAGGAAAAACACGCATGTACCCGATCTTATCCGCCTCTCCGGAGCGCAGTCGGGCAGAAGGGGCATTGTGTTTCTGTGGCTGTGTACTCAGCCTTCCCTTTGACACCACATTGGGCGCACGTGGAGGCAGGACAGTACAGGGTACAGCTTTGGTCGTGTACACCTTACCGTCAACCGTCACCTTGACCGGTTTAATGGTATGTTTGCCCTCCTTGTCAGCCTGGATCATGAAGGAAAAGGAAATAGAGGAGGATGTCTTACCATTAATCCACTGCGTCTGGCTTTGTTGACCTTGGTAGGTAAACCGGAGCCCGTCAGCTTCAGGCATCTCCGGCTTGGCCGAGCGGGCACCGCTGACGGTAATTTTGAGCAGGGCCGACTGATCTATAGAGAACTCTGTGCTGTTGATCTCCGCCTTGACACTGACATCAGCAGCTTGTGCGATTGTTACTGCCATGAATTGCAACAGGATGGCCAGTGTCAACAAAGAGCGTATTTTCGCAACAAATGGTGGTAATGACATATCGTGCTGTAGGCGCCCTGTCCTCAGGGCGATAAAAATGGTGGTATCGTACCGTAAGCCACCAATCACCCACGGGAGTGGGCTCCTACAGATACCGGGAGCAACAGGTTTTGGAAAAGTTACCAAAGAACCTGCAAAATGATGGATACTGTTTTTATTGTGAAGTAGTTGCATTACCAGTCTCTGTCCCCATCAGCTGGGGACTCGGTTCCCTGGGGAATAAAATTAAGCTCGCCCTGCTCACCTTTTAAGCTGTTGAGCAGATTTCTTGCCTCTTCCCTGGTCATTTTTCCCTGCAGCCTGCGCTTCATATCCTGTCTGCTCATCTCTTTCGTCTGCTGTCCGGATTTGTCCCCGGCTGATTGCTGCTGGTCGTGTTCGTCTTCTTTGTTGTCCTGTTGCTCTTCGTTCTTCTCCTGGTCGTTCTTGTTTCCATTCGTGTTCTGCTCCGGGTTTTGCTGGTCCTTGTTGTCACCAGTCTGCTGCTGCTCTTTCTGCTCAGCATTGTCTTCTGACGACTGTTTCCCGTTTTTTTGCTGCTTTTGGCCTTTCTTTTCTTTGTCGTCTTTATTCTCTTGATTGTCCTGCTTCTGTTCGTCTTTTCCTTTTTCCTCTTCCTGTTTCTTTTCCTGTTCCTGCTTTTTTAACTGTTCAAGCTTTTTTTGTACCACATCACGGTTATGAGCAGCCTCTTCATCACCAGGCTGCAGAGAAAGTGCAGCCTGGAAAGACTCCAGGGCCTGCTGCCAAAGCTTTATTGTATGTTCAGTATCTGTTTTTTCCGTACCGGCACCCAGGAAATACAGGGCATTACCCCGATTGTAATAACTTTTGGCCTGCAGGGTAAGATCCTCTGTTTTCAAGGCCTTATTGAATTCTGCTGCTGCATGTTCATACTCATTTTTTCTGTATGCAGAATCACCCATATTAAAATGAAGCACCGGGTCTTCCGGATTTTTTTGTAAAGCTTCTTGATAGAATTGGCCGGCCTGGTCATACTCGCCTGCCTTGAACAACTCCTCACCATCAGAGGCTCGCATCGGTGAAGACCAGACAACAGATATCAGCACCAGGGCCAGGGTAGCGGCCTGTTGCTTTTTTCGCCGGCCTGTGGTCTTGATAAAAGGCAACCGCAAGGCCCAGACGCTTTTGCGGCCGGTGATGAGAAAATCCGAGCCCAGCAGCAGCATAGCTGCACCCAGGGGCCAGGGAAAGCGTTCAATGGGTACTTTGTGTTTACGCTGGTCATGTTCTTCTTTTGGAACCAGGGTCAGTTTCTGTCGGTATATGGTGTCAAATCCCTGACCCATACTGCCCAGAGGGACATACAGGCCATTGGTGGTCCCGGCGATCTCGGCAAGGGATTTTTCGTCAAGTCTGGAGGTGACAAAATTTCCGGACTTGTCCTGAACAAATGTATTGGAACGTACACCCGGCATGGGAATAAGTTCACCTTCCGGCGTGCCTACGCCAATGGTATAAACGGTCATTTTTTGATTTTTGGCTTCTTGGGCAGCCTTGAGACCATTATCCCGCAGGTCTTCACCATCGGTGACCAGGACAAAAATTTTATGATTCGCCTCGTTGGCAAGTACCTTACCTGCCTGACGGATAGCAGTTCCAATATCCGTCCCCCCTTTAGGGATAGTGTTTACATCCAGGGCATCAAGGGATGCATTAAAGGCATCATAATCCGTGGTCAGCGGACACATGAGAAACGCAGTGCCGGCAAAGGGCAGCAGGCCGACCCGGTCACCTTCAAGCCTGGTTACAAAATCCTTGACTGCAAGCTTTGCCCGCTCAAGCCGGTTAGGACTGATATCACGCGCCAGCATGGATTTTGACACATCAATACCGATCAGGATATCAATGCCTTTGCGTTTAACCTCCACCCATCGGTTTCCGTACTGGGGACGGGCAAGTCC
>JAUWLT010000007.1 GCA_030613515.1 Desulfobulbaceae bacterium | reverse complement strand
GCAGCAGATCGCGGTGCTGACTTCGTCCAGCCCCGCGATTATGCTAAAATACAAGCAGTGGCTAAGGCTGGCTGGGGCTTGGTTAGAAAAAAAAGGGCGCCATACTTATTACTAATCAAAAAATGCGCTGGATGAACCGGTGGAAAATGGGTGGAAAATGGGAACAGACCACGATAAAAACGCAACGGAATAATTACCAAAAAATTAAAGGGACGCTATACTTATAACTAACCAAGAAATGCGCCGGATGAGCCGGTGATTTTTACGTATGTGAAAAATAATCACAATAATCTTGAACCTGCCCGTCTTTGAATGTATAGTTTATGTATACATTTGGCAAGATGGAGGCGTGCTATGAAAGCTACTGTTGTCGATTTAAGATACAAAATGAATGATGTGCTTAAGGCTCTGGACAGAAATGAAAAGGTGACGGTCCTTTACCGTGGCAAGGTTAAAGGTGTTCTTATTCCTTCAGGACAGAAGAGAAATATAAAAATTATTGATCATCCATTTTTCGGCATGTTCTCCCAAGACAGTGACAAGTCAGTATTAGACGAGCTAAATGACTTGAGGAAGCCCAGGTACGATGATATTTGACACAGATATATTCATTTGGACACAGAGAGGCAACAAAAAGGCTGCAAGGTTGATGGAAAAGGCAGAGGAAAAATATCTTTCCATTCAGACTTATATGGAACTTTTACAGTGTGCTGACAAAAAAACCCAACACAAACATGTAAAAGATTTCTTAACCTCCTTTGGATTTATAGTCCTCCCTTTGACTGAAAATATTGGCCATCGTGCATCTATCTATGTTGAAGAATACACCTTATCTTCCAATCTCCGATCAGGTGACGCTATTATAGCTGCAACAGCTGTCGAAAATAACATGATCCTTTCTTCAAGCAATATGAAGCACTTTAAGGTGATAAAAGAACTAAAGTTAAAAATATTCAAGCCTTGATGTAAACACACTGAAGCGGTAACCGAGAATGGCAACAAAAATAACAGTAAAAGATTTTCGTGATATGAAGGGTAGTGGCCACAAGATCTCCATGCTCACCGCCTATGATGCCTCCATGGCCCGTCTGCTTGACGAATCAAAAGTTGATGCCCTGCTGGTGGGTGATTCACTGGGCATGGTTGTGCTGGGCTATGATTCCACCGTGCCGGTGACCATGGAACAGATGTTGCACCATGCCGGTGCCGTAAGCCGGGGCACGGAACGTTCCCTGGTGATTGGAGACATGCCCTTTGGTTCCTACCAGGTCTCTATTGAACAGACCGTGGCCAATGGTGTTCGATTTTTAAAAGAAGCGGGCTGCGACTGCATTAAACTGGAAGGCGGTGAAGAGGTCTGCGACGGAGTGCGCGCGCTGGTGCGGGCCGGTGTGCCGGTCATGGGTCATCTCGGCTTAACCCCGCAAACGGCAGGACAGTTGGGCGGTTTTAAGGTGCAGGGCAAAGATATGAGGGCTGCCCGTAAACTGGTTGCTGATGCCAGGGCCCTGGAGGCTGCCGGTGCCTTTGCCATGGTTCTTGAGTGTGTGCCGGGACCGCTGGCAGAGGTTATTACTGAGGTTGTGACAATTCCCACCATCGGCATCGGTGCCGGTGCGGGTTGCGACGGCCAGGTGCTGGTAACCAATGATATGCTCGGCCTGTTTGAAAAGTTTACCCCTGGTTTTGTCAAGCAGTACCTGAAGCTGTCACCGGATATTAAAAATGCGGTGCAGGCCTTTACCAGGGAAATTGACAGCAATGAATTTCCCGCCTCCGAGCATACCTTTGGCAGTAATGAGGACTTCAGTAGGCTGCTCGATGAGTTCAGGTAAGCGGTCAGGGGCACCGCATTTCCGCACGGTCACGATTGTCCGCATAGAAAGTGACACCAGACACCGCTTTGCTGTTTCGCAATTATAGCGATCAATCGCGCTCAAAGTCTGCGCTTACCTTCAGCAGATTTCCTTGTGAGAAATGCGGGCTAATTTGACCTCGCTTTCCCATCCCCACTTTTTACCCCACCATTACCCACCTTGTTCTGTTTAATCAATCATTTTTTATTTTTGTTGATAAGATTTTTTCTCCTATAAGAACAGTAAGTTCTCTTTAGTATCTCTGTTATTGAACTACATGTCCCCGGCCGTTTTTCCCTGGTCCGTACCCCACAGGCAGTACATTTCCACGTCGGGGTATACCGTATGTGGTATTTTTCGCTGTTTTTTAATTCTCATCCAACTCGTTGATATTCTATCTTATTTCACTTGACGTTTAGGGGTATTGTGATGTAAAAAGATATATAGGTGGTGTAAAGTGGTGCAAAGGGGCGCTTCAGGTGGGTGTTAGGGGCGTAAGGCGGAGAAAAAGGTGAAGAAAAAAACTTCAAAGCTACGTTTTCGCAGTCGCTCGGAGCATGCCCTTGACAGCAAGGGGCGGCTCAATATTCCGAGCAGGTTTCGGGAAGTTCTGCGTGAGGTGTATAGCGAGTCGTTGATCGTCACCAACTGGCAGAAAAGTCTGAAAGCCTACCCTGTTGCCGAGTGGGAAATCCTGGAAGAACAACTCATAAACGAAGGTCGGAAGCAGCCCGGGTTCAGTGATTTTGTCCGCTATGTTATTTCCGGTGTTACCGAGTGTTCTCTGGATAAACAGGGACGGATCCTGCTGCCCGCCTCGCTTCGCAGTGATTTCGGTATCAGCAAGGAAGTTGTCTTAAACGGCATGCTGCATCATTTCGAGATTTGGGACAAGGCCGCCTGGCAGAATGAGGTCAGGCGTACCCGGGAAGATTTCAACAGTTTCAAAGACGGGCTTTCTGCGCTGGGGATCCTTTAAGTTCCGTTGTCATGAGCAGCGAGCTTCACATTCCGGTTCTTGCCCGTGAGGTATTGGAATGGCTCGACCCCAGGTCTGCAAAGCTTTATGTGGACGGCACCCTGGGGCTGGGTGGGCACGCGAGTTTGATCCTGGATCAATCAGCACCCGCAGGCAGGGTCCTCGGCTTTGAATGGGATGAGCAGGCCGCCCGGCTGGCCGCCGACCGGCTTTCCGGATTTGGGGACAGATTCCAGCTGGTGCATGGTTCGTATGCGGATTTACTAGTGCAGTGCCGTGAACTCGGCGTTCAACAGGTTGACGGGATCCTGATCGATTTAGGCGTTTCGTCGCTGCAGTTGGATAGCCCGGAGCGGGGATTCAGCTTTAGGGTCGATGCACCGCTTGACATGAGAATGGACGGCAGGCGGCAGGTTACGGCGGAACAACTGGTCAACAGCCTGAAAAAAGATGAGCTGGCCGACATTTTCTATAACTATGGTGAAGAGCGTCAGGCCCGCAGGATTGCAAAATTTATCGTAGAAGCCAGGTTGCATTGCCCGGTGAAGACCACCCGGCAGCTGGCAGAGATTGTCAGGCGGGCGATACCAACCAAGTATCATCCGAAAAAGATCCATGTGGCCACCAGGGTGTTCCAGGCCCTGCGGATAGCAGTCAACCGGGAGTTTGACAACCTGGTAACGCTGTTGACCGATGCTCCCGGGCTGCTGGCGCCGGGGGCAAGGATCTGCATCATCACCTTTCACTCCCTTGAAGATAGGATCGTGAAACAGGCCTTTGTCAACAATCAAGCCTATAGGGTGCTGACCAGGAAGCCTGTAGGGCCGACAGCGATTGAGATGAGAAGTAATCCGCGTTCACGTAGTGCAAAGTTGCGGGTCGCGGAAAAGGTAAGAGTTCACCAGCACCCCATCAGCACGTGATCAATCCCTGCAGGTAAGCGAGGTACGAGACTCCGATATACAGGGGGGTATAATTGAAGGGCTTGATCACGCATTGCTGAGGCACTGGTAAACTCTTACAAGTTGGTGGGTTAACCAAATTGGTTGCCCCGGTGAACTGTTACCGGAAAAGATGTAAAAGCTGCCTGTCTTGGCAGTGTTACCAAGGGGAGGAGATCATCATGATGCAGAGTATCCGGACATTTCGCGTGCCTGCGACCACTCTAGGCATTCGCCAGCGAGTCGCATCCGGCAGAGAAGAGGTTTCATCGGAAAATCTGGTTCGACCCATGGTTATGATTCTCCTGGCGGCTATTGGTGTTGTTTTTACAATGAGCCAGTTTCTTCACTGGCGGATTGAAAATAATAGAGCGGCCCTTGACCAGCTGCAATCTGTTCGCAGGAATGTGGGCAGTGAAAATATAAGTTTACTGGCAGCAAGAGCCCGTTTGATGTCAGTGAGTCATATAGAAGCTGTTGCTGCAGCGCGCCTGGAGCTTTACCGTCCTGAAAAGGGACAACAGCATCGTCTGTAATAACTGATGATCAAAGCAGTCAGGCAAAAAAAACGCAGGAAGAAGCGCCTGCTTTTTGTCGGAGTGCTCGTCATTTTGTTGGCAGCCGCTGGTGGAACTCTGCACCGGTTATCCCTCTCCCTCCTGGATATCAGCAGGATTATCCAGCTGGCTGCCGGCAAAATTGCCGATACCGAACAGAATCCTCGCCCCACAAAAGCAATTTTGCGGGGAACGGTTTATGACCGTAATTTTAATGAATTATCGGTTTCCTACCAGTTGTTTACCCTTTATGTCCATCCCACAGAACTCTCCGATCGGTACAGTGCAGCTGAAAATCTGGCCCTGATTCTGGGCACGGATAAGGATATTCTTGCAGATCGCCTGAAAAATGTGCAGCCGGTTATCGAAATTGCCGATGACCTTGACGAACAGCAGGCTGCTGATATTGAAGCACTGAATCTCGACGGCGTACAATGTAAGGTACGGGAAGATCGTTTTTACCCTGCCCATACTGCTGCTGCCTATCTGCTTGGATTTGTTGATAACAGCATAGGGTTGACAGGTGTTGAGGCATTGTATGATAGCGTACTGCAGCCCGGAGAGTTCCAGGCCTCCAATGTGCCGGAAGTGGATATTGATGACCTTGAGGCCCTTGGCCGCACGACCACGGATGTTATCCTGACCATTGATATAGATTTGCAGAAAAAGGTCGAACAACAACTGCAGAACTACAGAAAAATAAATGGGGCAGCCAGAGGCATGGCCCTGGTGCTGGAACCGGGCAGCGGCAGGGTACTGGCTATGGCGAGTCAGCCCGGTTTTGATCCAAATTATTTTTGGCAGGCCGATGATCAAAAGTTACAGGGCTTTGTTTTTACGCCAGCGTTTAACCGTGAACTGGCCAGGCCCCTGTTGAAAACAGCGGCCGCAATTTATGATGCAGGTTTAAATGGAAAAATTCTTCCAGTAACCGTCAGGGCCCCTGACTACGGTTTGGCCCAGGAGAAAATTGACGAGTATTGGACGTTGTTCGGGTTCCAGCAGCCTGTGCCGTCTTTGCTTCCTTCCGGCAGGAAAGAGGCTGATCCGGATGCTGTGGAAAAGGACGATTTGCAGAAGCTGAGCGGTGCTCAGCTGGGTGTTGCCTTGGCCAGCCTTATGAACGGTGGCAGTAGAATGACTCCGTATTTTCTTCACTCCCTTTATGATCACACAAGGGGCCGGTTCTACGAGCGTGAGGATGCTTCAATCCTGCAGCAGCGGGTTATGGAGCCTGCAGCTGGAATCCACCTGCGCAGGGAGTTGTTATTGCAGCCCCCTTACAGCCGTAAAGAAAGTTTCCTGTTTTTTAACAGGGAAATAGACATATCAGAACGCAATGGGTTGACTGATTATCAGCTCCAGGAAGTTCTTGTTGCCGCAGTTCCCAGGAATATACCAAAAGTTCTGCTGCTGATGGCAGTGGATTACGGAACCCTCTATCCTCTGCCGCCGGATGCGTATAAGGGTAAAAAGCAAAAACAAGACCTCGCCGCGCTTGGCCACAGGCTGCTGCCTGTTCTTACCTCTTACAGCTCGTCTGATCGTGTCGCAGAACATCCTGGAGTAACAAGCGAGGATAACTATCGCCGTTTTCTCATCAGTAGACGGCTTGAGCTGCCGGAACAAAAAAAGAGATACGATCGGGTCGACACGACAATGCCGGAAGTCACGGGCTTGAGCCTGCGTAAAGGGCTGCAGCTGATCAGCCCCTATCACTTGAAGGTGAGCATCAAGGGGAGCGGTCGTATTGTAGCACAGAATCCGTCTCCTGGTGAGCCTGTGACTGAATCAGGAGTTTGTGAACTGACTCTTGGGTCCCGGATCTGAGAATCTGCAATGGTTAACCTCAACCAGCTGATACAATCCCTACCTGCCGAGCTGGAAGCGGAAAAGAGGTATAGCGACCAGGAAGTAGAGATCACATCCATTACCAGTGACTCCAGACAGGTGCAGCCAGGCAGTCTGTTTGTCGCCCTTAAGGGAAGCGTTACCAATGGCCATGATTTTGTACGGCAAGCTGTGGCGCGGGGTTGCCTATGCATTGTCGTTGAAGATGATCCGGGCTCGCTGCCGGGAGTGATGGTTGTCAGGGTTAATGACAGCCACGGGGCACTGGGGATTTTATCTGCTGCTTATCAAGGATTTCCGTCCCGGTCCATGACCATGATTGCTTTGACCGGAACCAACGGCAAGACAACTGTCTCATGGATGATTGAAGAGATGTTGCACAACAGCGGTTGCCGGGTCGGGGTTATCGGTACGGTCAATTACCGCTACCTGGACAGGTTCGACCATTTGGTGGTTGAAAAGGCACCGCTGACGACCCCTGATCCGGTTCTCTTGCAGCAGTTGCTTCGTACAATGGTAGACCAGGGCGTCACGCATGTAATCATGGAGACCTCGTCCCATGCCCTGGCGCAGAAGCGTTTGCAGGGAATTCTCTTTGATCTGGGGGTATTTACCAACCTGAGCAGAGATCACCTGGATTTTCATGGCAGCATGGAAGATTATTTTGCAGCCAAAAAGAGGTTGTTTACGAGATTTCTCAAAAAAAAGGGCAGGGCTGTAATTGTTATTGACCGAGGCGAACAGGAGGTGAACTGGGGCGTACGGCTGTGCACGGAGCTCTCAGAAGATACCTATCATCTGAAGGTCTTGACCTGTGGATTTAACCGGAACTGTACAGTGTTTGCTGACGGCCTTAAGAAGGATATCAACGGTTTTTCCTGCAGGCTTGGTCTGGCCGGGAAAAATTTAGGTTTAACCTCTCGGTTGACCGGACGTTTCAACGTCCTCAATTTTCTTGCTGCCGCAGGAATCGGTGTAGCTCTGGGCATGGAACCGGAACAGATTGTTGACGGTCTGCACAAGGTGAATCAAGTTCCGGGCAGGTTAGAGCGAGTGCAGCTTCCCGGGGCTGTGGATGGGGACCAGCCGGCTGTATTTGTTGATTATGCCCACACCCCGGATGCTCTGAGAAATGTGTTACAGACTTTGAAAACTCTGGCTTTGGGTCGGGTTATCTGTGTATTCGGCTGTGGTGGTGATCGGGACAGGGGCAAGCGGCCCCTGATGGGTGAGGTGGCGGCCGAACTGGCGGATCTGTCTATTGTAACTTCGGATAATCCCAGGTCTGAAGATCCCGGGACCATTGTCAGGGAAGTTGCAGCAGGGTTCAAGTCGGTAGGCATTGATGAGATATCTGAAGCTGATCTATTTATAGGTAAGGGAAAGGGGAAAAAAAGATTTGTTTGTATTACAGACCGGAAAACGGCAATTCATACCGGCTGCAGCCTGGCAGGACCGAGAGACATTGTCCTGGTTGCCGGCAAGGGTCATGAGGATTATCAGATATTGGCTAAGGAGCGGATTTTTTTCGATGATCGGATCTGTGCCTTGAACGGATTGCTGAGCTGGAATACCAACCACCTGCTCAAGGCAACCGGCGGCAGGATCATCAGCGGCAGCCTCCAATGTTTACTGGCTAGCGTGTCCAGCGATACCAGAAAGTTGGCAGGCGGTGATATTTTTATTGCCCTGGCCGGGGAGAATTTTGACGGCCATGACTATGTACTGACTGCTGTTAAGTCCGGGGCAGCAGCTGTGATCATTCACCGTGAAGTAAAAGACCTGCCCGCAACCGTTTTAGCGATTCTGGTACCCGATACCCAGCAGGCGCTGGGAGATCTGGCCGGCTATCGTCGCAGGTTGTTGCACCGGAATCTGAAAGTTGCCGCCATAACAGGAAGTTCAGGCAAGACAACGGTCAAGGAGATGACAGCGGCAATTTTCAGCAGACATCTGCAGGCTGATACTGATACGAAACATACCGGTATTGATCCTCTTCTGAAGACCATGGGCAATTTAAACAACCTGATCGGTCTTCCTCTGTCCCTGCTGCCGGTAGAGGCCGGGCACAGGATGGCTATTCTGGAGATGGGCATGAACCGGTTTGGTGAGATTAAACGTCTGGTGGAAATAGCGGATCCGGATATCGGCTGTATTACCAATATCCAGGCAGCTCATCTGGAAGGTCTCGGCAGTATAGAGGGAGTTGCCCGAGCCAAGGGGGAGCTTTTTGCAGGTATGCGCCGGGACACTGTTGCCGTGGTTAACTATGACGATCCGTACGTGCGCCGGCTGCCGAGAAATGCAGACAAGGTTATCGGGTTTGCGATTACTCCTGCCGGGCGCCGCTATAAACCAAGCGTCAAGGCAACCCGTATCAAACATTTCGGTGAGCATGGTATGCGGTTCACCCTCCACTTAAATGACTGGAAAGCGCGGATCACCATACCTGCTCCAGGTGTGCATAATGTGAGTAACTGTACGGCTGCGGCTGGCATTGCCTTTGCTGCCGGTATTACCCCTGAAACCATTATTTCAGCTTTGACCTGTTACCGAAGCACGGACAAACGGATGCAGTTCATGACCCTGCCGGGCGGGGTAAGAGTCCTGAATGATAGTTATAACGCAAATCCTGCCTCCATGGCCGCTGCCTTGCAAACCGTGAGCAGTTTCGGTACGTCAGGTCATAAGTGCAGACGGATAGCCCTGCTGGGTGACATGCTGGAGCTCGGTCATGATGCCGACAGGGCTCATACCGAGGTGGGCCGCATGGTCGCTGCGCTGGGATATGATCAGCTGGCGGTAACCGGATCTTTTGCCGGCCATGTTGTCAGAGGGGCCTGTAGCGGAGGGTTGCCAAAGGAAAAGGCACATGTCTTTTCGAGCACGCTGGAAATTGCCGACTGGCTCTACGGCGAGATGCTTCAGGGCAGGGTGACAAAGGGTGATTGGCTGTTGGTCAAAGGATCACGTGGAATGCGTATGGAAGAGGTGTTGCAGGAGCTTGAACATCGGTTTGCAACCGGGATAAAGGAGGGGGGAAAAAAATAAAATGCTCTATCATTTGCTTTATCCTCTCCATGATCAGTTCAGCGGGCTTAATGTATTTCGCTACATCACCTTTCGCTCCATCGGCAGCGCTGTAACCGCTTTTTTAATCCTGTTCCTGTTAGGGCCCATGTTCATACGCTGGCTTAAACAACAGCAGATCGGCCAGGTTATTCGTTCCGACGGGCCGGAGACCCATTTAAGTAAGAAAGGTGTTCCCACCATGGGAGGGATCTTGATACTTGCTGCTATCTCACTGTCTACCCTGTTATGGGCCGACCTGACCAACGGACTGGTTTGGGTGTGTTTGGGCATTACCTTGTTTTACGGTATGATCGGTTCTGTTGATGACTGGAAAAAGATAAAGAAGCGTAATGCTAAAGGGTTGTCGGCCCGGGAAAAACTTTTTCTACAGGTAACAGGGGCCTCAATGGTTGGTCTGTACCTGATCCTGCACCCGGTTTATGACGGTACCCTGAGTCTGCCTTTTATAAAGGGTTTTCAGCCTGATCTCGGTTGGTGGTACATCCCCTTTGCAGTGGCTGTGATTGTCGGTGCCTCTAATGCCGTCAATCTGACCGACGGCCTGGATGGGCTGGCTGCCGGTCCCGTGATGATAACCGGTGCGGTCTACCTGATCTTCTCCTATGCAGCAGGTAATGTGATCGTTGCAAATTATCTTCAGATTCCTCCTGTCCAGGGAGCCGGTGAGGTGGCTGTGTTCTGTGGAACTATTGTCGGGGCATGTCTCGGATTTCTCTGGTTTAACACCTATCCTGCCCAGATTTTTATGGGTGATGTGGGTTCTCTTGCCCTGGGCGGCGCCCTGGGAGCGGTCTCGATTATCATCAAGCAGGAGTTCCTGCTCGCCATTGCAGGCGGTGTTTTTGTCATGGAGGTGCTGTCGGTCATGCTTCAAGTAGGCTATTTTAAAATGTCGGGTGGAAAACGTATTTTTTTGATGGCACCTTTTCATCATCATTTTGAGAAAAAGGGCTTGGCTGAGCCTAAGATAGTGATCAGGTTCTGGATCGTCTCCATTATTCTTAGCTTGATAGCTTTGGCAACTCTGAAACTCAGGTAAGGTATAAATGAAGTTGACTGGAGGCATGAAGGCTGTTGTTGTTGGTCTCGGAAAATCGGGAATGGCAGCAGTTCGGTACCTGCACCGGCAGGAGCTTGAGGTGAAGGTTTCGGAATATCGGGACCTGGGGGAGATCAGCGGAGAGGAGCTGGCTTTGCTCCAGCAGTGTGAGGTAGAATTTGAGGCCGGTGGTCACAGCGATGATTTTTTTGCAGGTGCCGACCTGATTCTTGTCAGTCCGGGCGTCCCTGCGGATATTCCTGTTCTAGTAGCTGCCCGCGGTCGTGCCATCCCGATCCTGGGCGAGTTTGGACTGGCCGCAGGCCGTATCCGGGTGCCTGTGATAGCCGTAACCGGCTCCAACGGTAAGACCACGGTAACAAGCCTGATCGGGCACCTGTTGCGGGCGACAGGAAAAAAGGTATTTGTGGGCGGCAATATCGGTACCCCGGTGCTGGAATACCTGCTTGATCCTGGTGATACTGAAGTCATAGTCATGGAAGTATCCAGTTTTCAGCTGGAGTTGGCAGGAACCTTCAGGCCGGATATCGGCCTGTTGCTCAATCTGTCACCGGATCATCTGGATCGCCACGGTAGTATGGAGGCTTATGCAGAGGCCAAGCGAATGCTGTTTGCGCATCAGGTGCCTGCTGATATTGCCATTATCGGTGCTGATGATCCTCTGGTTATGGCTGAACCGCTGAACACTGCAGCAACTCTATTTAGATTTGGCACAAGCCCCGGCTGCAGGGCCATGGTGCGTGAGCAATCGGTTCAGCTGGAACCCGGGTTCGGTGCCAAAGGCGAGAAGGAGGTGTACCAATTGGCCGCCACCCGGCTTTGTTCCCGGGTAAATCGGTATAATGCCGCTGCCGCCGTGCTTGCAGCAAGAAGTTTTGGTTGCAGCCCGGAGGGTATCAAGAACGGACTCGAAGATTACCAGCCCCCTGAGCACAGGATGACGCCGGTGGGTGAGATACGAGGTGTTTATTTTATCAATGATTCCAAGGCAACCAACGTGGGGGCCGTGGTTGCAGCACTGGCCGGTTTTAAAAAAGATGTGGTGCTGATTGCGGGCGGCAGAGACAAGGGAAGCGATTTTTCCGTCCTGCGTCCTGCTGTCCAGGAACATGTCAAACACCTGATACTCATCGGAGAGTCCGGAGCAGATCTCGCCCGGGTACTGGTTGGGACCGCGGAGGTTGAAATCGCAGATACCATGGACAATGCTGTTGCCCTGGCCTTTGCAGCGGCCGGAAAAGGCGACACCGTACTGCTGGCTCCTGCCTGTGCCAGTTTTGATATGTTTGACAACTATGAACAGCGCGGCCTGGTGTTCACAAAAAGTGTGCAGGAACTTCGCAACCGTATTGAAGGAAAATGAGATGACGAAAATATGTTGTGTCTGTAGTAAGGTGGAGGAGGATGGGGACTGGATTACTGATTGTGTCACGTCAGCTACTAAGCGGTTTACCCATGGTTATTGTCCAGCCTGTTATGACGATGTAATGGAAGATCTCGGCCGGATTGTCAATATGAGAAATTCTGTACGCCCCCCGGTCGTTCAGGGTGTATCGAACTATGACATAGCAGACGTATGCGCGTAATAATTACCGGAGGCGGCACAGGTGGCCACCTGTTTCCCGGCATTGCACTGGCAACCGGCCTTCAGCAGAGGGTTGCAGACTGCGAGGTCATGTTCATCGGCACCAGGAGACATCTGGACATGGAAACGCTGGCAGAGTTTGATTTCCAGCGTGAATCCATCTCCTGCATGGGGCTGAAGGGAATGGGGCTGACCCATCGTTTCAAGAGCCTGGCCGGCTTGCCGGGTGCAGTATTTGAGGCAAGAAGGATAATACGAAAATTTGGGCCGGACCTGGTGTTTGGTGTGGGCGGTTATGTAACCGGACCGGTACTGCTGGCAGCAAAACTGCTCTCTATTCCGACCTGCATCCATGAGCAGAATTCGGTTGCCGGTCTGGCTAACAGAATGATTTCCCGGTTTGTGGACAAGGTTTTTCTTTCCATACCAGGCGATTATCCATTTCCGGCGCATAAAACGGTTGTTGCCGGTAATCCGGTTCGAGATGAGATCCTGGCTGCAGCCAGGGAGAAACAAGAGATAAAAAGAGACGAACTGACTCTTCTTGTCCTGGGTGGCAGCCTTGGGGCACACAGGATAAACATGCTTATGCTGGAAGCCATTGCGATCATCCAGGAGGAAAGCGAATTGGCTGTGCATCTTGTTCATCAGACAGGCATTGCCGACGAGGATCGTGTCAGGGGTGGGTATGCGGCAGCAGGTATGGAGGCTGAGGTAGCTCCTTTTTTTAAAGATATGGCATCGTTGTACAAAAGGGCCGACCTTGTTGTCGCCCGGGCAGGTGCAACGACCCTGGCCGAACTGTCTGTTATGGGCTTGCCGGCTTTGCTTATCCCCTATCCATATGCAGCGGATGATCATCAGGAAAAAAACGGCAGCTACTATGTAGATGGTGGCGGAGCTTGCATGTACAGAGAGTCTGAATTGGATGAGAAATTGCTTGCCTCGGCCATAATAGAACTGTTGCAGAGTCCGGATGAGTTGCATAGTATGGCAGCTCAAATGAAAAAAATGGGCAAACCGGATGCCACGCGTAGAATTTTAGATGATTGCTTAAAGCTTGTTGGAGTGACAGGTGGGCAATGCGCACCAAAAACAGGTATGAGTTGAGTAAGAGATAAAGTGTATAAAAAAACCAAACATATCCATTTTGTCGGTATCGGTGGTATCGGTATGTCGGGAATTGCGGAACTGCTGCTTAACCTTGGATATAAGGTAAGCGGCTCAGACCTGCGAAGCTCTGAAATTACCCGTCGCCTGGAAAGCCTTGGAGGTACGGTTTACCAGGGACATCAGGCCGCCGGAGTTACCGATGCCGATGTAGTGGTTGCCTCATCAGCTATTGGAGACAACAATCCGGATATTCTGGCTGCCAGGGAAGAACATATTCCGGTTATTCAGCGGGCAGAGATGCTGGCTGAGCTCATGCGCTTGAAGAAATACGGGATTGCTATTGCCGGCAGCCATGGAAAAACCTCTACTACCTCTCTTGTAGCTGCAATTCTCGCGGAGGCCGGACTAGATCCCACGGTGGTGGTGGGTGGTAAGGTGGATCATCTGGGCGGCAGCAACGCCCGCCTGGGAGAAGGAGAATTTCTGGTGGCTGAGGCCGATGAAAGTGACGGTTCTTTTCTCAAGCTCTCCCCTGTTATTGAGGTGGTTACAAATATTGACCTGGAACATCTGGATCATTACCGGGATCTGGATCATATCAAGGAGACCTTTCTTGAGTTTATAGGGAAGATTCCATTTTATGGGGCCGCCATTCTCTGTCTTGATGACGACAATATTGGTGCTTTGCTTCCAGAGATCCAGTGCCGGAAAATTACGTACGGGCTTACGGAACAGGCTGATCTGTATGCGACAAAGATCAACGTCCAGGGCCGCCGCAGTGAGTTCACTGTCTATTATCGCGGCAGGGAACTTGGCCGTATCAGGCGCAACAGTCCGGGCCGTCATACAATATACAATTCGTTGGCGGCAATAGCCGTTGCTCTGGAGCTGGAGATTGAGTTTGCAGTGATTGCCGATGCCCTGGCCTGTTTTAAGGGAGTGCAGAGGCGGTTGCAGGTCAAGGGAGACAGGCAGGGTATACTGGTTATTGATGATTATGGCCATCATCCCACCGAGATCCGGGCTACCCTGGATGCGGTGAGGGATGGCTGGCCTGGTCGGCGGCTGGTTGTGGCCTTTCAGCCCCATCGATATACCAGGACCAGGGGGCTGTTTGATGAGTTTACAACAGCCTTTCACCGGGCGGATGTACTGGTTTTGACGGACATTTATGCTGCCGGTGAAAAGCCCATTAAAGGCGTGAACAGTGAAACTTTGCTGGAAGCCATAAAGCAGCATGGCCAGCGCCGGGCGTATTATCATTCAGACCTGGCAACCCTTTCCGATTATCTACTGGAAAGTATCCGGGAAGGTGACCTGGTGCTGACGCTTGGCGCCGGAAATATCGTCCGGGTTGGTGAGCAGTTGCTGGATTTGCTGGAACAGAAAGGAACCTGAAATAATATGTTCAAAGGGCATGAATCAGAAGCAGCGTGACGAGCTTGCATCCGGCTGGGGGGACAGTGTTCAGTGGGATGTGGACATGGCCGACTATTCCACTCTGCGTGCAGGCGGCATGGCCGATGCCCTGGTTGATGTCCAGAACCTGGATGAACTGCGCAACCTTCTGTGCCGGCTTGAAGAGCTGCAGGTCAGCTGCCGGGTGATCGGCCGGGGGTCCAATGTCCTTGTCTCCGAGCAGGGGTATAGAGGGGTTATTATCCGGTTGCAGGGTGAGTTGAACTCTGTGACCCGCCTTGATGAGGAGAACAAATCAGGAAATCCGGTTGTTATCAAAGCCGGAGCGGGTTGTTCCATGTCACTACTTGTGTCCTGGTGTACCGGGCACGGCCTGACAGGGTTAGAGTTTATGGTTGGTATTCCGGGTTCTGTCGGCGGGGCGGTGTGGATGAATGGTGGTGCCTGGGGGCATGAGATAGGTGAGCGGTTACAGGCAATTGAATTTGTCGATTACAGTGGTCATCTGTTGGTGGTACCCGTGTCGGAATTAAAGCTATTATACCGTAAGCTTGACTTGAAAGAGGGTGATCTTGAAAAAAGGATTATCAGCTCCGCAACTTTTGCATTAAGTCCCGGCCGGGAGGAGCAGATACGTGTGCGGTGTGAGCAGTACCTGGGTCGCAGGCGTGGCAAACAGCCGACCGGGGCGGCCTCGGCAGGGTCTTTTTTTAAAAATCCGCCAGGTGATTCTGCAGGCCGGTTGATTGAAGCTGCCGGTTTGAAGGGGACCAGCTGCGGTCAGGCCATGGTATCAACGGTTCATGCCAATTTTATCATTAACACGGGCCGGGCAACAGCTGCAGATATTGTTGCCCTTATGCAGCAGGTACAGGATGTTGTTTTTCAAGAATTCGGTGTCAGGCTGGAACCGGAAGTAGAGATTCTTTAAAAAGAATGACAAGGGAAGAGTGAAAAGGAAAAGGGAAAATATTGGTAAATTACGAGGAGAACTATTTAATTTGATGACTTTGTTCGAGGTTTAGCAATTGGCTGGATACAAACCAAAATACAGACAGCCGGGGGCAGGGCGTCCGGGTCTGCTCAGTCGCTTTCGTTCGGCTGTTGCCGGAATTCTGCAGAGGCCGGGCCGGAGCAGGGGGCTTACGCAGCAGGCAGCGGTTATCGATCACCAGCAGAAGAACCGGTTCCGGAAACTCTCCAGAACCGGTACTCTCTTTCTGCTGCTTGCAGCCACACTCTCTGCCGGTGGCTGGTTCTGCTACCAGGCCCTGGAACGTTCCGATATCTTCAGGTTGACAACAGTCTCCATTCAGGGGAATCGCATGACCAGGCAAGCGCAGATACTCGACTTGGGCTTCATTGAACAGGGGGTAAATCTGCTCAGCTTTGATGTCGGCCTTGCCGAGGAACGTATCAGCCGTCATTCATGGATAGACCGGGTGGAGATTGCACGGTCCTGGCCTTCCACTTTAAAAGTCACGGTTTATGAATACCAGCCTCTGGCCATGATCAATATTGAGAAAGAAGAGGGGCAGGGCCTGTACTATGTTGATCCTCAGGGCAAGGTATTTGCGCTGGTTGATGATTCTCAGGATCTGGATTTTCCGGTTGTTACCGGTGTAACGTCGACGGGAGAGTTGACGGGTACTATGATTGGTGACAAGGGGTTGGTGGCGGAAGCGTTTCAATTCCTGCGCCTGGCTGCCGGCGGCAATCCCATTGTGCCACTGCAGACCATTTCCGAGGTAAATGTGAGCCCGGAAAAAGGTATTGTTGTCTATCTTGTTGATCAGCCCTTTCCCATCTACATGGGGTATGATAATATCAGCACCAGGTATTCCCAGCTGGTCACGTTGCTTGAGCGGTTATACCGCAAGAAAAAAATAGAGGAAATTAAAGAAATACGCATGGATTATCAGGAAGGCCGCATTCTTGTGGCCAAGGTGGAGTCATAGTGTAAGTGGTCAGGGACACAGCATCTTCGCACGGGAATAAATCGCCGCATAGAGGGGTTATAGCGACGATTTATTCCCGTGCAAATCTGCAGCTCCCCTGACCTCTTACAGATTCGGTGTAAATGAAAACGTATAGTTATATACCCTGTGACGGGATACGTCATAGTTGGTGAGCACAATGGAAGAACTGGAAATTGAAGAGACACGTGAGTCCGGTGAGCTGGTAGCCGGTCTCGACATCGGCACCACCAAAATCTGTGTCGTCATCAGCGAGGTGTTTGACAATGACCGGGTAGATGTTATCGGAGTGGGTACGGCAGCATCTTCGGGTATGAAGAAGGGAGTGGTCGTTAACATCGAGTCAACGGTCAAGGCCATCCGCAAAGCCATTGACAGCGCCTCTGATATGGCCGGATGTGATATTGAGACCGTGTATGTCGGCATTGCCGGCAACCACATCAAGGGCTTTAATTCTCCCGGAATCATTGCCATCAACAATCAGCAGATCCGGCAAAAGGAGATCGATGCGGTTATCCAGGCAGCCCAGACCGTAAAAATATCAGATAACCAGCAGATCATCCATGTCCTGCCCCAGGAGTACATGGTTGATGATCACACCGGTATTCAAAATCCCTTGGGTATGACCGGGGTGCGGCTGGTAACCAATGTCCATATCGTGACGGCAGATGTGACCGCACTCCACAACCTGGTCACCAGTTGCAATCGGGCCGGGCTGAATGTCGCAGAGATTGTGCTGGAATCGGTCGCCTCTTCCCATACAGTGCTGGGTCGTGATGAGATGGAGCTGGGAGTGGCCCTGCTTGACATCGGAGGCGGCACCACGGACCTGGCGGTTTTCTGCAACGGCACTATCAAGCATACCTGGGAACTGGCCTTGGGTGGCAATAACCTTACCAATGACCTGTCTGTAGGGTTGCGGACTCCGCTCCAGGAGGCGGAGGTGCTGAAATATAAATTCGGTGGGGCTGTTTCCTCCATGATTAAGGAAAATCACATTATTGAGGTACCTACCGTAGGGGACCGTAAGGCTCGCAAAGTTTCCCAGCGGGTAATGGTGGAAATCCTGGAGGCCCGGATGGAGGAAATTCTGCAGATGGTGAATAAAAATATTTATGCCTCAGGCTACCGCAACCGGATTAATGCCGGTATGGTGATCACCGGCGGTACGGCGTTGCTGGCTAATATTGTTGATATGGCCGAGCAGATTTTCGATATGCCGGTTCGCCTTGGTTATCCCCAGGGTGTCGGCGGCAGGCGTGAAGATATCGAGTCTCCCCGCTGTACCACCGGAGTGGGGCTGGTTTTGTACGGTGCTGAGGGCCGTCACCAGGGTTCAGGAGAGACTGGTGGTGTGATCAGTAAGTTGAAAGGGTTTATGAAAAACATTATTTGATTCAAGGGTCTGTGCAAAAAAAAAGAAATCTCGCAGCAGTTATTTTCTTACAGGTCTTACGTGAAAATTTCTTTAGTCTCAGTATGTTTAATGGTATAGTTTAAATTCGTTCAGGGATCAAAGTACTTGAGGGGGAAACCATGCCGTTTAGAATGGCAGAAGAAGAATCTGTAGCTGCAATCAAGGTCATCGGAGTCGGTGGTGGTGGCGGTAATGCCATCAACACCATGGTGGAGAATCGTCTTGCCGGTGTTGAGTTCATTGCAGCTAATACCGATATGCAGGCCCTTGAAAAATCACGTGCCGATATCCGGATCCAGTTAGGTCCGGGCATTACCAAGGGTATGGGGGCAGGGGCTGATCCTGAAAGGGGCAAGGATGCCGCCCAGGAAAGTTATGATGATCTGGTCAATGCTCTCAACGGTGCCGACATGGTATTCGTTACAGCCGGACTTGGCGGCGGTACCGGTACCGGAGCAGCGCCTGTTATAGCCAAGCTCTGCAAGGAGTCCGGAGTCCTGACTGTGGCCGTTGTGACCAAACCGTTTTATTTTGAGGCCAAGCGTCGTATGTGCAATGCCGAGACGGGCTGGGAAAAGCTGAAAAAATATTCTGATACCATAATTACCGTCCCCAATGACCGGTTGCTCAGCCTGATGCAGAAAAATTCCACCCTGGTGGACATGATGCAAATGGTAGACGATGTCCTGTTTCAGGCTGTAAAGGGCATTACCGATCTTATCAATCTGCCCGGCCATATCAATGTGGATTTTGCTGATCTGAAAACCGTGATGAAGGAAGTGGGCCCGGCAATCATGGGTTCAGGTTCTGCTGCAGGTGAAAACCGTGCCAGTGAGGCTGCCAAGCGGGCCATTGATAATCAGTTGCTTGAAGATGTTGGTATTGACGGTGCCCGCGGAATCCTGATCAATATTTCCGCCACCAGTTCGTTGACCATGGGTGAGTTTATGGAGGCTTCAGCCCTGATCCAGGATAAGGCACACGAGGATGCGAATATTATCATCGGTGCCCTGTTTGATGAGAACATGGGCGATGAACTGCGGGTGACGGTGATCGCCACCGGTATTTCCAGTATTGAGGAAGCCGAGACCATTGCTGAACTTAATGTGGTTGGACGTCCTAATGATGAGACAGCCTCCACGCAGGTTAAGATAGTTGATGAACCGGCAACTCCCAAGGAAAATCGTGCTGTCAGTTTTGCCCCGCCCAACCCTGTCCCCAAGGGGTTACGTACTATGCCCACGCCCATTTTTGATGAGCATAATGAGATGGATGAATGGGATGAACCGGCTTATATCCGGAAAAAGGCGAATTGAAATACCGATCAGCCCGACTGGGGACATGATTTATGCAAATGATCGTTAAGGGAACTGTTCTTGGAACTTGCAACTATGCGGTATTAGGAGAAATAGGAGGAGAAATAGGGGACAGACCCTGTTTTTCCCTACAGACGGAGACAGGCAATGTTCATGAATGAAAAAACGGGGTCTGTCCCCTATTTCTCCTGCTATTTCTCCTCCTCTTTTGCATCCCCTACTTGAATCGGAGACAGGCACTGTCCGTAAGAAGTGGAGAGGGCGCCTGCCGCTGGCCCTTCTCTATCCCAACACCTATCCCCTTGCTGTTTCAAATCTCGGTTTTCAGCTCTTGTACCGGTTGCTGAATAATTTTGATCATATTGTCTGCGAGCGGTTTGTCTATCCGCAAGACTCAGAACCGTTTCGCTCCCTTGAGTCCAGCCGCCCTCTGTCTGATTTTCCCCTGGTTTTTGGTTCCATCAGCTTTGAACATGATTTTCCCCGCCTGGCCGCGATGTTGGTTGCAGGGGGGGTAGAACCGTATGCTGTCCATAGAGGCAACAAGATTAATGCAGGATCACCACTGGTTGTACTTGGCGGGGTCGGTGTTTTTATGAACCCGGAACCGCTGGCCTCTTTTGCCGATCTCATGGTCATTGGAGAGGCGGAAGCAGTCTTGCCGCAACTGATTGCTGAACTCTCGAATCCTGCTGACAGGACGGAATTGCTGCAGCGCATTGGAACAACTTTAGCGGGTTGCTATGTTCCCGGCGGCTATCACTTTCAGTATGATGGTGATGGCAGAGTGCGGGAAATTACTGCTGCAGCCGGATTGCCGCCAAGGGTACGCAAGGTGGTGCTTGAGACCACCGATCAGGCTGCCCATTCCGAACTGTTGTCGCCGGATGCCGAACTCGGCATGTACATGACTGAGTTGGGACGTGGTTGCAGCCGTGGCTGCCGTTTCTGTGCCGCAGGTTTTATATACCGTCCGCCCCGGCTTTGGGACGGGGATGCAGTCCTGGCAGGGCTTAAAGCTCGACCAGCAGGGGTTGATCGCGTGGGTTTGCTTGGCATGGAGATGTCGGACGGGGAAACCCTGGATCGTATTGCCGGCTATTTGCAGGAAAATTCCTGCTCTCTTTCTTTTTCCTCGCTGCGTGCGGACCGTATTTCCGATCAGCTGCTTGAACTCCTGTCCCGCTCAGGCCTGAAATCTGTTGCCATTGCTCCGGACGGAAGTTCACAGCGGTTGCGTCAGGTGATTAACAAGGGGCTGTCTGAACAAGACCTGCTGGCTGCCGCCGTTGCTTTGGTGGAGGCCGGGATTTACACTCTCAAGCTCTATGTAATGATCGGCCTGCCCACGGAAACCGAGCAGGATCTCGATGAACTTATCAACCTTATTCACAAGATTCGGGATAAGATTCTGCCCCTGGGCAGAAAAAGGGGGCGGGTTTGCGAGATCATCCTGTCTGTGAATAGTTTTGTACCCAAACCCTGGACGCCGTTTCAGTACCTCTCCTTTGGTGGACTTGACCAAAAAACAGCTGCCCGACAGCGAAATTCCAACACTGCAGTTTCAAGTTTAAAGCAAAAAATCAAGTACCTGAAAAAGAATTTATCCAGAGTGGCCAACCTGCACATCAAGGTAGATCGACCGGAGCGGGTACTTTCCCAGGCGGTTTTTTCACGGGCAGACCGGCGTATTGCTCCGGTTTTACTTGACATCGGCACCGGCAAATATTCCTTTAAACAGGCAATGAAAGCGCATGGACTTAACTCATGGGAATATGCCATCCGTCCGAGATCTGCCGATGAATTGTTCTGCTGGCAGGTGGTTGATCACGGTATAACAGAGGGCTATCTCTACCGGGAACTGGAAAAGGCACTGGCAGGCAGATCGACACTGCCCTGTGACACTGCTGTCTGCCGTCGCTGCGGAGTATGCAATGAAGCTGCAGTTGCCTGATTTTACGAAATTAAATTATCTTACTAAATTAAAGAAAAAGAACCGGCGTCGCTTAGTCAACACGAGCCACCAGTCCTTTGCCCTGGTTAAATACTTTTCCTTCACCTCCCTGTCCGTGATCTTGCTGGCCTCCCTGATCCTGACCTGGAGTTTGTCCAACAATGCGAAAAAGGTCTTGCTTGATCGCAGCGACAGCTATTCACGCATGTTTGCCGAAAACCTCAATCGGCAGGTTTTTCTTCAGTTTGTACTGCCAACTGTTGTCCGCTATGGACGCATTGCTCTGTCCGATCCGACCCAGTTTGAACGGCTTGATACCATTATCCGTAATATCACCCGCGGCATGAATATCCAGTCAGTGACCATCTTTGATTCTCACGAAAACATAATTTCTTACTCAACAGAGTCGGTGCTGGTCGGCAAACACGACGTGGGAGGGATTGAATACCAAAAGGCCCTGGATGGTGAGAACAGTTCTATCTTGATCTCCAGTGGTTCCCTGCTCAACCTGCTTCCCGGAGCTCCGCCCGTATACTGCACCTTGAAAACGTATGTTCCCTTTCGCCAGGAACGGTCCTTAAGCAGCCGTACCGGTGAGATCATGGGCGTTATCGAGGTGGTCAAGGACTTGTCCGAGGACTTGAGGGCCATTATCTCCCTGCAGTACAGGATCATGCTGCTGTCGCTGACAATAATGTCCATTTTGTTCGGGGTGTTGAGTGGTATCGTGGTTCGGGCTAACCGAATCATGGAGGCCAGGGCCGAGGAACGGCGCAGGCTTGAAGAACAGCTCCACGAATCCCAGCGACTTGCCTCTCTGGGCAAGATGGTTGCCGCTGTATCGCATGAGATAAAAAATCCGTTGGGAATTGTCCGTTCCACGGCTGAAATGCTTGGCAAGCGGATCAGCAAGGTGGCGCCGGGTAACGAACAGCTGGCTGGAATCATAGTGGAAGAGACCACCAGACTAGATGGAATTGTGCGGGAGTTCCTTGATTTTGCCCGGCCCAAAGAGCCGACAATGGTGTATGGTTCCTTGAACAGCCTTGTGGAACGTCTGGCTCGTTTCATGGAAGCGGAGTTTGCAAGCAAAAAGATTGATTTTGTGATGGAGCTCAGCCCGGTGTTGCCGGAAATCCCCATGGACGGGGAACAGGTGTACCAGGTACTGCTCAATATCGTGTTCAATGGTATCCATGCCATGGAGTCGGGAGGCACCATAACCGTCAAGACCTATCCCCTGCCGCACGGTAAAACAGTGGCCATTGAGATCTCTGATACCGGTGTCGGCATGTCGGAAGAAAAAATGGAGCAGATTTTCACACCTTTTTTTACTGATAAAAATCGTGGTACCGGCCTGGGCCTGTCCATTTCCAGGAATATTGTTGAAAAGCATGGCGGCTCCATAACGGTGAAGAGCAGGAAAGGGGCGGGATCGACGTTTACAGTTATTTTAGCTGTTCAGGCAGGTTAGCTGTTCAGATTGCAGACTGTCAGCAACAGTTCAATTTCCCTGAAGTCTGAAAATTGATGTGGGCTGATTTTCTGTTTAAAAATAGACTGAACAGCTGCAGGCTATCCATCTGAAATCATGTCTACTACAATGCCTATACGAGTGGGTTGCTGCATTACTCCCCATGGCTTCGGTCACGCTGCCCGGGCCTGTGCCGTCATGGAGGCATTGTCGGCACGATATTTAGTTTGTTTTGAGATCGTGACCACTGTGGCTGATTGGTTTTTTGCAGAGTCTTTGACCGCTCCCTATACCCTGCACCCCATTAACTGTGATATCGGGCTTGTCCAGCGCACTTCGCTGGAAGAGGATCTTGGTCAGACCCTTGAGCTGCTGGATCGGTTTTACCCCCTGGACCGGGTTTTGGTTGACAGGGTGGCTGCCCTGTTTGAGGATTGCAGCCTGGTGATCTGTGATATTGCTCCCCTTGGTATTGCAGCGGCAGAAAGAGCAGGCATTGTTTCGGTTTTGGTGGAAAATTTTACCTGGGACTGGATTTACCGGCCGTATCTTGAACAGTGGCCGGGGTTCGAATATCATATCAGTTACCTGCAGCAGCTGTACGCAAGTGTTGATTATCATCTGCAGGCAGAGCCGGTCTGTGCAGCGGCTGACTGTGATCTGCTGACAGCCCCTATTGCCCGGCAAAGACAGCTGGAAAGCCACGTTGTCAGGAGTCAACTGCAGGTAGCGGATACGGATACTTTGGTACTGGTGACCATGGGTGGAGTGCCGGGAATAAAAATGGACCTGGACCGGATGGCTGGTATGGATCAGTGTTTTGTCCTGCCCGGCCAAACCGAAGGAGAAATGGTTGTACAGGGAAACCTGCGAATGCTGGCGCCGGACAGCGGTATCTACCATCCGGACCTGATAGCTGCCTGTGACGCAGTTATCGGCAAGGTGGGTTACTCTACCCTGGCCGAAGTGTACCAGGCAGGTGTTCCCTTTGGCTATATCTGCCGTCCCCGGTTTCGTGAATCAGCTCTTCTGGCAACTTTCATCGACAGGGAAATGGTTTCCACGGAGATCACAGGAGAGCAATTCAGGGACAGCAGCTGGCTGGATAGGGTCTCGGAATTATGCAGGCGTCCCCTGGACCGGAAAAAAAGAGAGAATGGTTCCATGGCCGTCGCCGCCTTTCTCGCCGATCTGCCGGCCATCCAACCGTAAACCGTATATTATGAATGACCTCCAGGTATCAGATCTTTTTTTCCAGAGTCGTGGACCCTATACATTCCGGATAGCACCGGGTCAGGTTGCCGGCCTGCAGGGAGCTTCCGGGTCAGGCAAGACCTTGTTGTTGCGTGCAATTTCTGATCTTGACCCCCACCAGGGACAGGTACGGCTGGGTGATATGGCCCGTGAACAGGTCCCGGCACCCATATGGCGGAAAACCGTGGCCATGCTGCCTGCGGAGAGCTTTTGGTGGTTTGATGCGGTAGGAGATCATTTTCAGGTTCCTGTGCAAGATATTGAAGGAACGTTGCAGCAGTTAGGTTTTGAGCCCGATGTGCTGTGTTGGGAGGTGAGTCGGCTGTCCACCGGGGAAAAACAGCGGCTGGCCATAGTACGTCTGCTGCAGAACAACCCCCGTGCCCTGCTTCTGGATGAGTCCACGGCCAGCCTGGATGCGGCAAATATTGAGTGTACGGAAACCCTGCTGCTTGACTACTGCAGGCTGCAGCAGGTGCCGTTACTCTGGGTCAGTCACGATCCCCAGCAGCTTGAAAGGGTGGCTGATGATCAGTTTTATCTTGAAAGTGACGGTACCTTGCAAGGGGTCCGAGGAGGGCGGCATGGGCGTTAAACCACTTTCTCCATTTGATCTCAGTATTGCCGCTTGCCTGTTGATTGTGTTAGGATTGCTCAGTCGGCGCCTCAAACTGGGACTTGAAAAACAGCTTGCGGTTTCGGCTCTGCGTACCACGGTCCAGCTCCTGCTCATCGGCCAGGTACTGCGGGTTCTTTTTGCTCATGCCAGCTTAGCCTTTGTGGTGGCAATTTCCATGATTATGCTGGCAGTGGCCGGCCGGGAGGTCATGGCCCGTCAGCATCGTCGCCTACGCGGCAGTCAGGGCTGGTTGCTCGGCACCGGTTCCATGTTTATTTCTTCCTTTTCCGTGGCCTTTATCGCCCTGGCAGTTATTATTGCCAATGACCCCTGGTATACACCCCAGTACGCAATTCCCCTGCTGGGTATGTTGCTGGGCAATACCATGAACGGTATTTCGCTTTCCATGGACCGGATGACCGAAACCCTGTGGCAGCAGCGGCAGCTGGTAGAACAGCGCTTGCTACTCGGTGAAACAGGCAGCGAGGCCACCGCAGAGATACGCCGCCAGGCCATGCGCTCGGGTATGATCCCTATCATTAACTCCATGGCCGCTGCCGGCCTGGTCAGTCTGCCCGGTATGATGACCGGCCAGATCCTGGGCGGTTCGTCACCCATGGACGCGGTTAAGTACCAGATCCTGATCATGTTCCTCATTGCCGCCGGAACCGGTTTCGGGGTCATGAGTGCCATGTGGCTGCTGACCCGAAAACTCTTTGACGACCGGGATCGGCTGCGGTTGGATCAGTTACAGTCGTCATCATGAGTGGAGCTGTTGTTCCATTTATGAGAGGTAACCAATCATAAGGTTTGTAACACGTTTTTTTACAGTGTCGGCAGGGAAGAGAGGGATGAATATTGTGCAGGTGCGCTTGTTATAATTTCCATTGTGCATAACCAGAACAATATTGACAACGAACCGGTTTCACGGCAAGGTGCTTCAAGAAAAAGTGGATAAATCAACTTGATAGGTTGGCTTTTCAACCCATGGAGTGTTTTTGGTGAAAAAAAGGAATCTGTTTATTACAGGAGTGGTGCTGCTGGTGATCGTGCTGGTCGGCCTGCTTCCTGTTATTTTGTCTTCCGGCGGGGTCCAGGAGCTTCTGCTCAGCCGAGTAAATAGTCGTATCCCCGGCACTCTGTCTGTGGGCAGTTGCGGTATTGGCTGGCAACAGGGGCTGCAGTGCAACCGTCTTGCTTATGATGATACAAAGCATGGTGTCCATGTCAATATTCCGAGACTGAGCAGCAGCCAGGGGTTGCTTGCGCTGATCATAGCTCCAATGAACCTGGGCATTGTCAGCGTGGACGAGCCTGTGCTGGTGCTACCCGGTTCGCCTCCTGCTGTTAAGCAATCTCCTGTTATTGCAAAAAACAATACCCCTCCTGTTTCCAGTCCTGCGGCAACGGAAAAGCTCTCTCCTGCAAAAGAATCTGTGCCATTCTGGGACAGGATGATCGTTGAACTGCTCGTCAATGAGGCTGTTGTCAAACTCGCTTCCGGCAAGGCGCCTGCTGAAATTCTTGTCCGTAACGGTTCCCTGGATGCAGGTCTTGCATCCGGCTCTGTTCACTTTGAACTGGATCTGGAATCGGATGACGGAGAGGGAACGGCCACAGCTAGCGGTTTCATCAACCTGCCTGCGCGAAAAGGAGCCATGCTTGATACCCTGGTAACAGAGATCAACCTCCAAGTCATGGATGTGCAGGTTGAACCTTTTCTCGCCCTGATACCGGACAGGGAGAATCTTCCCAGGGCAACGGCGGAACTGTCTTCGGAACTACTCATCAAGGCAACCGGGATTCGTAACATCCAGGTAAGCGGTACGAACATGCTGCGAAATGTTGCGTTGGCAGGTGGTTTTCTGGGTGAGGACCAGCCCAGGTTCAAACAGGTTAATCTTGATCTTGACGTGAAACGTGATGCCGAGAGCAGCTGGCAGTTTCCAGAAATGCTGCTCTCCTCTGATTTAGGCACTCTTGCGCTGGCGGGTAGCTATGGAGGGCAGAGTTTTATGGTCAAGGGTAAGGGGAGGGTAGAGCTGCCGATACTCTTTGACCGGTTTCCTTACCTGTTCAAAATGCAGCCTGATACCAGCCTGCAAAACGGTGATCTTGATTTTACAGTCAGCCTGGAAAAGGATCAGCAGCAGCTTGCTGTAACCACGGATATGGTCGTGGAAAAACTTACCGGTTTGCAGAAAGGGCAGCCGTTTGCCTGGAGCAGCCCGATCACGCTGCATCTTGATGGCAGCATAACAGACAGGGAGCCACAGATCGAAGAATTTGCGCTCAAGGCTCCGTTTCTCAACCTGGAGGGCAGGGGTGATCTCAAGGATTTTTTCCTGCGCGGCTCAGCAGACCTGGGCCAGGCAGTGCAGGAAATCGGCAGGATCTTTCAACTGGGCTGGGATGCAGACGGCAGATTGCGTCTCACTGCGGAGTCGAAAGAAGACGGTGACAACAGGTATGTTGTCGACACCCGCATGGAAATTGCCGATTTTACCCTGTCCCGACAGGGGAAGCAGGTGGTGCCCAGACATCAACTTGTCTTCAGCGGCCGACTGAAAACACCTGGAAAGTTTCCGAACACCAGGGCAGAGGCAATGGACCTTGTCTTTGATCTTTCTTCCTGGCCGGGAAGGATGAACGGTAAGCTGGACTCCCTGTATCGAAAAGCCGGGCAGGTTTCCGCTCGCTATCGGTTGCAGTCGGATCTGCAGTTAGGCCGGTTTTCTGACTTGCTCCACAACCTTGAAATTCTTCAGCCGGAAACCACCCTGACCGGAACAATGGATCTGGAGGCATCAGGTTATACTGAGGAGAATAGGCTGGTGGTGCGGGAGCTTGACAGCAGGATACGTGATTTCATCCTGTACCGGCAGGGAAAGATTTTCAAGGATTCGTCGGTTCACCTGTTTACCACGAATTCAGTGGCTGATGGTGATCCGGCAAAAACAGTGAGACCACTTGAACTGGCGGATAACAGGACAACTTTTTTTGCCCGTGGCGGTAACTGGAATGTGTTTGACACTGCCAACCATCGCATTGTACTGCGTAACCTGGGGCTAACCTCGGACTTGGGAAGTCTGAATGCACACAGGCTCTCCATCGAAGACTGGCGGCAGCTTCCAGCCACTCTGTCCGTGAAGGTCGACGGCAAAGCGGATCTTGGCAGACTGACTTCAGTTCTGCAGCAGTATGGTGTCCTGGTGCCGGAACAGACCTTAGAGGGCAACGGGTCCTTTGCGGTAGATCTGGCCGGCAAGGCAGGTAAGGAGCATGTAGGAACAGTGCAGCTTGATATCAATCACGCCATCCTCAGCAGAGGAGAAAAAAATGTGTTGACTGATGAAATGTTAAGTTTCAACACCCGCTTACAGGGGAATCTTTCAAGCAGGGATATTGATTTTGAGTCGTTTGATCTTCAGTCCGGCCTTTTAAGCCTGCAGGCAAAGGGGCGGCTGCAATGCTCTGGAAAAGAACCCAATTTTTCCTTGAGCGGGGAGCTGACCCCGGATTTTTCCTCCCTGGCCAGTCTGCTCAATAGGTTGTATGCAACTGATATTCGAGCAGCCGGTACACAAAAAGAGCAGTTCAGCCTGTATTATCCGCTGGCTCAGTCTGCTGATGAGAAATACCGTAAACTGCAGTTTGCCACCACTCTGGTGGCCGATTATACTACACTCTTTGGTGTTGATCTCCGGCAACCGGTCATGCAGCTCAGCATGGAAAAAGGTGTGTTACAGGCTCCATTAACTGCTGGGCTCAACAGTGGTGTGCTGAAACTCTCACCTCGTATTGATTACACGTTTGCACCCCCGGTTGCAACGTTGCCTGAGGCAGAGCAGGTGCTTACTGATGTTCAGCTTGGGCAACCCCTGGTTGATCTGCTCAAACGTATTAATCCCGTTTTCGGTCTGCTGACCCGCCCCACAGGGACCATCAGTGCCCGTATGGATCGGTTTTCCCGGCCTCTTGTTGAGCGTGGTGCCCAACAGGCTGATTTCAGGGTAGTCTTTAATGTCAGCAAGATTACGCTGGTGCCGGATAGTGCCTTCCGTGAAATTCTGGATATGGCCGGACTTGGTGATGAACCTCTGACTCTGGACCAGAGTGAAATTATCTGTAATGCAGCCAGGGGCCGGATCAGCTGTACACCCCTGAAGATGCTGGTGGCAGAGTCGGAAATGATTCTGGGTGGTTCCGTGGGTTTTGACGGCAGTCTTGACTACCTGTTAGAGGTGCCGGTAACCAAAAAACTGGTGGGTAAGGAAGGTTACCGTATTCTGCAGGGAACAACATTAAAGGTACCCATCCGGGGCAGCCGTGATCAGGCCATCTTTGATTCCGATGCCCTGACCGGCGCTGTTTCGGATCTCCTGGGTCAGGCAGTGGGCAAGGCCGCAGGTAAGGTCATAGAACAGCAGGTTGACAAAATTCTGCCCGGTCTGCTTGACGGTCTCCTGGGCAATTAGTAGAAACACGGAAATGGATACCCTGCTTAAGCTTTCCATCATCGGTGCGGGTGGTTTCATCGGGGCTGTTTTGCGCTTTCTCATCAGTTCCTGGGTGCAGACTCGTTCCGGCTCCATTGTCTTTCCTTTTGGAACTTTGGCAGTGAACATGATCGGCTGCCTTTTGATCGGTCTTCTCACCTACCTGGTGGAAACCCGCTCCTTTTTTTCCATGGAAACCCGTAGTTTTATCCTGATTGGTCTGCTTGGGGCCTTTACAACCTTTTCCACCTTTGGCATTGAAACCCTGGGCTTGATCCGGGACAATCGTATTGACCTGGCTGCCTTGAATGCCGGATCCCAGGTCGTGGTCGGTGTTGCTTTGGTCTGGCTGGGACGAATTTTCGCATCTGTTATCTGGAGTTAAATATGGAATTGCCAACAGAAGGATATCTGTTACGAGTCATAATAGGAGAGAGTGAGCACTACCAGGGAAAACATCTATATGAGTGGATAGTTATCAAGGCGCGTGAATGCGGCATTGCCGGTGCCACCGTGGTGCGGGGCATGATGGGCTATGGCGCTAACTCGCGTATCAAGACCAGCTCCATTCTCTGTCTTTCCGAAGATATGCCGGTGATTATAGAAATGATTGATACCAAGAGGATGCTGGAAGAGTTTCTTGATATTATCGACCCGGTCATAAAGGAAGGACTGGTCACTTTTGAGGAAATGCATGTCCGCATGTACAGGCATAAGGGGAAATAACAGGTGGCGGGTATCAGGTATCCGGTGTCGGCTGACGGCTGAAACCTGACAGCTGCTGGTTTATACCCTTGAGTAATTGTAATAAAGTATAACCCGTAACCATGGAATCCGTTGGTATAATAAATTTCTGGCCGTTTCTGTTTGCCGGTATCATGTTGAACCTGACCCCGGGTACGGATACGATCTATATTCTGGGCAGGAGCATGGCCTATGGCCGCCGGGCCGGAGTGTTATCCGCCCTGGGTATTTCCACCGGC
>JAUWLT010000160.1 GCA_030613515.1 Desulfobulbaceae bacterium | reverse complement strand
GCTTTGAGATTGCGATCGGCAGAGCAGGAAACTCCCATGCCGATGGGGCAGGAGGCGCCATGTCTCGGCAGCCGGATCACCCGGATATCATGGGCAAAGTATTTGCCGCCGAACTGGGCTCCGATACCCAGTTTCCAGCTTTCCTGTAATAATTCCTGTTCAAGCTCGATATCCCGGAAAGCTCGACCCTGTTTATTGCCTGTGGTGGGGAGTTCGTCCAGATACTTGGTGCTGGCCAGTTTGACCAGTTTCAGGTTGGCCTCAACGCTGGTGCCGCCGATTATAAAAGCAATATGGTAGGGCGGACAGGCTGCCGTGCCAAGAGTTTTCATTTTTTCGGTCAGAAAGGTTTTCAGCGAACCCGGATTAAGAACAGCCTTGGTTTCCTGGTACAGGTAGCTTTTATTGGCACTGCCGCCGCCCTTGGCAACAAATAGAAATTTATATTCATCCCCAGGCACGGCATAGACATCGATCTGGGCAGGCAGGTTGTCGCCGGTGTTGACCTCGTCATACATGGTCAGGGGTGCGTTTTGCGAGTAGCGCAGGTTTTCCCCGGTGTAAGTGGTAAAGATGCCCGCAGATAGTTGCTCGGCATCATCACAACCGGTCCAGACCTGTTGCCCTTTTTTTGCCATGATGATGGCGGTGCCGGTATCCTGGCAAATGGGCAGTACGCCCAGGGCGGCAATTTCGGCATTACGGAGCATGGCCAGGGCCACTGCCCGGTCATTGTCCGAGGCCTCGGGGTCATCGAGTATTCGTGCCACCTGCCGGTTATGTGCAGGACGCAGAAAGAACGACACATCATGCATGGCCAGTCTGGCCAGTTCCTGCAGTCCTTCCGGTGCCACCTTCAGCATTTCCAAATCAGCAAACGGCTCTAAGGACACGTATTGCTCTGAGCCCTTGATATGGCGGTATTTTGTCTTGTCTTGTCCCAGTGGCAAAGGGTTCTGGTAAATAAAATCCATCATTTGGGTTACCTCGCAGTCGGAGTTAATTGGTTGCAATCCGAATGGAATAGAGCTGTATGAGAGGTAGCGCGTTTTCTGAAATATGTCATCAATGTTTTTATTGTTTTTGAATTATACGAAGATGCTGCGTAAACGGATATTTTCAGGTCTGTTTTTTAAAAAAAATATTGCCTGCATGCCGGTCTAAGGGTAATAATACAAGATTATGCGTATCGCCGGGCTGCCGATGCTTTAAGGTTGCCGGTAATGCAGACAATATTAACTGACAGTAAGGAGTAAACTGTGGCTTTTGACAGTAGTGACAATAAACTCTGGCTCTCCGGAAACGAGGCTATAGCGCTCGGTGCCTGGGAGGCTGGTGTTCAGGTAGCCTCCGGCTATCCCGGCACCCCTTCCACCGAGATCATGGGAAACCTGGCCTGCTATGAAGGTGTGTATGCAGAATGGGCTCCCAACGAAAAGGTAGGCCTGGAGGTTGCCATTGGCGCATCCTTTGCCGGTGTTCGAGCTCTGGCCACCATGAAACATGTCGGCATGAACGTGGCCGCCGATCCGCTGTTCACGGCCGCTTATACCGGTGGTCGCGGCGGGCTGGTGGTGCTGAATGCCGACGATCCCCAGATGCATTCCTCTCAGAATGAGCAGGATAACCGTAACTATGCCTTTGCCGCCAAGCTGCCCATGTTTGAGCCGTCGGATCCTGCCGAGGCCAAGGAAATGCTGCAGCAGGCTTATCATTTAAGTGAGCAGCTTGATACGCCGGTTATCTTTCGGATTACCACCCGTATCGCCCATGTCAAGGGTGTGGTCAACAAGGGAGAGCGAATCCAGGTCAGTCCCGGCACCATTGAAAAGATGCCGGGTAAGTTTGTCATGCTGCCCGGCAATGCCAGAGTACGCAGGGCCGAGGTTGAAAAACGGATGGCTGCCGCTCGTGAACTGGCCGAGACCCTGCCGGAGAATCGGCTGGAAGACGGAGATCGTAAACGCGGTTTCATTACCTCCGGTACTCCTTATAACTATGTAAAGGAGGCCTTTCCCGAAGCAGCCGTGCTCAAACTGGGTATGGTCTGGCCGTTGCCCGAGAAGATGATTCGCGAGTTTGCTGATTCTGTTGATGAACTTTTTATAGTTGAAGAGCTTGATCCGTTTCTGGAAACACATATCAAGGCCATGGGCATTGACTGTCATGGTAAAGATCTTATACCCAATCAGGGAGAGCTTAATTCTTTTATTGTTCGCAAGTCCATTGATCCCGATTCGGTGGGTGATTTGTTTGCGCCCCTGGATCTGCCCATGCGGCCGCCGAACATGTGTGCCGGTTGTCCGCATCGTGGTATTTTTTACAGCCTCTCCAAGATGAAAGATGTTTTTGTTTCCGGCGATATCGGTTGCTATACCCTGGGTTTTCTGCCACCGCTGTCGGCCATGGATTCCTGTGTATGCATGGGCGCATCCGTAACCATTGCCCACGGTATGGCCAAGGCCCTTGGGAAAGAGGGTGAAGGTAAGCTGGTAGCGGTGCTTGGTGACTCCACCTTTATGCACTCCGGAATCACCGGGCTGCTCAATACAGTGTATAACCAATCTTATGCCTCGGTGATTATTCTTGATAACCGGATTACAGCCATGACCGGGCATCAGAATAATCCTGCTTCGGGTAAGAATATCAAGGGCGAACCGGCCAATGCCATCGACTTTGAGCAGTTATGTAAGGCAGTAGGGGTTAAGCGGGTGGTTGTGGTCAATCCTCATGATATTGATGCCAGTCGCAAGGTGCTTAAGGAAGAAATTGAGTCCACCGAGCCTTCGGTGATTATCAGCCGCGCACCCTGCGTGCTGTTGCCCGAGGAGATCAAACGTAAGAAGCCGGTCTATTATACCAATTTTGATAACTGTAGCGGCTGTAAATCCTGTATCCGGTTGGGTTGTCCGGCAATCAGCTGGCACCCGTTAACAAAAGAAGAGGCTGTGGAACGGGGTTACAAGGAAAAACAGAAAGGATATGCCGAGATCGCGGAAGTACAGTGTAACGGTTGTGGCCAGTGCGCCTGTCTGTGTAAGTTTGATGCTATTACCCTCCGGGAGGCGAACTGATGAAGCAAAGTGGAAATATTTTATTCTCCGGGGTTGGCGGTCAGGGTATTCTGCTGGCCAGTGAGTTGACTGCTTATGCACAGCTTGAGGCCGGATTTGACGTGAAAAAGAGTGAAGTGCACGGCATGGCCCAGCGCGGTGGTTCTGTTGAGGCCCATCTGCGTTATGGTGAACGAGTCTATTCGCCCCTGATTGAACCGGGAACCGCTGATATTCTGGTGGCCTTTGAGATCATGGAAGCAGCCCGTTATCTGCCTTACCTGCACAAAGACAGTGCAGTGGTAGTCAATACCCAGAAAATTCTGCCGCCTGCGGTTGCAATGGGTAAGGCAGTCTATCCCGACGATATCCTGGACGAGTTAACCTCCCGCGGTATCAACGTGGTTGCCCTGGACGCTTTTGCAGTTGCCCGGGAAGTGGGCGAGCCGCGGACTGCCAACGTGGCTATGGTTGGCGCTATGTCCAATTTTCTGTCTGTAAATAAGCAGGTGTTTCTGGACGTGATTGATACCCGGGTCAAAGAGGCTTTTCGTGATGTGAACAAGAAGGCTTTTGAGGCTGGCCGGGAACTGGTTTATGCTTAGGTTGAAGGTTGAAGGTAGAAGGGTATCGCTGGCCACCCCATATTTTATAAAGAATAAATACGTGTTCATACGTGGTTAACAAGAGCAGGGAAGGAGTTGCAATGAACTGGGAAGAGATAGAAACGCTGCCGCGGCCGGGGCTGGAGTCAATCCAGCTGAATCGGCTGCAGAAACTGGTACACCGGGTGTATGAAACCGTGGCACCGTATAAGGCAAAGATGGATGAGGCCGGTGTCAAGCCTGGTGATATCCAGAGTCTGGCCGACCTGCGCCATCTGCCCTTTACCACCAAGGACGATCTGCGGGATAATTACCCATTTGGGTTGTTCACCGTGCCCATGGACGAAGTGGTGCGGGTTCATGCCTCCTCAGGGACTACGGGTAAACCCACGGTTGTCGGTTACACAGCAAATGACATTCAGATGTGGGCCTCAGTCATGGGCCGGGCCCTGGCCATGGCTGGAGTGACCAAAAGTGACATGGTCCATAACTCCTATGGTTATGGGCTGTTCACCGGCGGCCTGGGCGCACATTATGGTGCTGAATATCTTGGCGCAACCGTTATTCCGGTTTCCGGCGGCAATACCAAGCGCCAGATTACAATCATGCGTGATTTCGGCTCAACTGTTTTGTTGGCTACCCCGTCTTATGCCCTGAACCTGGCCGATACCATGGCCGACGTAGGAGTATCACCCGAAGATTTGAAACTTCGTGTGGGCATTCATGGAGCTGAACCATGGAGTGAAAACATGCGGGAAGAGGTTGAGCGAAAACTGGGCATTAAAGCGGTGGATATTTACGGTCTGTCCGAGGTAATCGGCCCGGGTGTTGCCATGGAATGCCTGCAGAGCGATCACGGTTTGCATGTGCTGGAAGACCATTTCCTGCCTGAGATTGTGGATCCGGACACCTTTGAACCTTTGCCCTATGGCGAGGCCGGTGAGTTGGTGTTCACGACCCTGACCAAGGAGGCCTTTCCCATTATTCGATACCGGACCAAGGATATCTCCCGCCTGATTGTCGAACCCTGCGGTTGCGGGCGGACCCTGGTGCGTATGGAAAAGGTTACCGGCCGCACCGATGACATGCTGATCATCAGGGGTGTGAACGTCTTCCCAAGCCAGGTTGAGCATGTACTGATGGGTGTTGAAGGCGTTGAGCCCCATTACCAACTCGAGGTCAACCGGCAGGGCAACCTGGATACCATGTCGGTGTTGGTGGAAGTTAGTGAAAATGTTTTCTCCGATGAGATCAAGGTCCTGGAAAACCTGACGAAGAAAATCCAGGTGGAGATCAAGGATTTGCTCGGGGTTACCTGCGCGGTCAAGCTGGTGGAACCCCGCACCATTCAGCGCTCCGAAGGTAAGGCCCAGCGGGTCATAGATAACCGGAAGCTGTAAAGCTCAGAATTCAAACCCGGAACCCGTAACCCGGAACTCGTAACCCGGAACCCGGAACCCGGAACTAATATTGAAGAGGGTTTGCTATGCGTGTAGAACAGATAGCTGTTTTTTTAGAGAATAAATCGGGTCGCCTGGCGGAGATCACCGGGGTGCTGGCGGATAATAATATCAATATCCGGGCACTGTCTGTTGCTGATACTGCAGACTTTGGTATCCTGCGCCTTATCGTGGACAAGGTGGACGATGCAAAGAAGGTGCTCAAGGAAAACGGGTTTACGGTCGGTAAAACCAATGTTATTGCGGTTGAAGTCCCGGATCGGATAGGTGGACTGGCCACAGTTTTGAAAACTGCTGAAGCTGAAGGACTGAACGTGGAGTACATGTACGCCTTTGTCAATAAATCCGGTGAAAACGCAGTGCTCATCTTTCGTTTTGATGATATGGACAAGGCAATTGCTGCCCTGCAAAAGGCACAGTTTACCATTTTAAGCGGCGATCAGGTCTGCGCGTTGTAGCTTTTGAGCAGTTAGCCGTTAGCATTGAGTTGGAAAAGCAGAGTTTTTTCGTTCCAATGAGTTACCCAGGAATGAGGAAAAAAATTAACCTTTGTTACAAGGAGAAAGTATGAAAGGAGTGTTAAAGAAAGTTGTATTTGCAACAGCCGCATTTTGTCTGCTGGCTGCCCCGGCAGTCCAGGCGGAGAACCTCAAAATTGGTGCTATTTTTGCCGTTACCGGTGGCGCATCATTTCTGGGTGGTCCCGAGGCCCGTAGTGCGGAAATGGTTGTTGAGGAGATCAACAAGGCCGGTGGTATCAACGGCAACACCATTGAATTGATTATCAAGGACTCCGGCGCCAGTCCGGAAAAGGCAATTTCTTTTGCCAAACAGCTCATCGAAGAAGACAAGGTCCTGGCCATCATCGGACCGTCTACCTCCGGTGAGACCATGAAACTGAAAAAAATTGCCGAGCAGGGCAAAAC
>JAUWLT010000013.1 GCA_030613515.1 Desulfobulbaceae bacterium | reverse complement strand
TCTGGGCATGCCATCCGAGACGAGATCAGTCGTTTAATCAGGAAAACTTCACCTTTGACAAGATAAGTTCCATATATGGAATTACAAATGCCAACCCCCTTCCACTTTTTTTCTTTTGGATCGAGGATGAAATAAGGTTGTTGTATCTTCTCGTTCGGGGTTACCTGCTGTCCATTAACCTCAATGAGACGCCAAGTGGTACCAGTAAGATTTGTCTTAGTCGGATTTCCTTCACAATCCCTGTCAGGATAGAACCTTTTAAACAGCTCGACGATAATCTGCTCGGCCCCGCTTGTTTCCTTCACCAATTTTCCCCGTATGGATACCAGAAGCGGTTCGGCATAGCTATGGGGGGTATCCAAATAGGTCTGTACAAGTTGTCTGTACTCAGCAGCGCCTGTGACGGGAAACGACTGGCCACTGGTACATTCTTGTATGATCGCTCTTCCGGACTCATAACTCAACATGCCGCGAAGTTTTACGCTATCTGTAAAAGGATCGACCTCCGGCTTTCTCAAGAGGTTATAATCAATCTGTGAGGCAACCCCCACACTCTCCAGGCCCACAAACTTCAGCCGATTATTATCCTTAATCTCATAGCTCTTCAAGGCCCCCTTCTCTTTTCCAAGAATAATAAAGCTGCCCTCTTCCGCGAAACGCCAGCGGCCCAACTGCGACTCAATTTTTAGTGGTTCATGTTCTGCCTGGTAGGTTTTGCGTAGTTGATAAATTGAGTCCGGTCGCAGATTAAGAGTTATTTCCACCCTTAAACAATCCGGGCAGGGAATATTTCCTGTAAAAGTTGCCGGCAAGGGAAAGGGTATTTCATCGTCTACAGAAAACGCCACAGACGTTTCTTGTCTCATACTACTGCAGCTCAGAAGGGGAAGAGAGGAGCAAAAAATCAAAAAAAGCATCAAATATTTCATGATTCATCCCGAGTTGACAACCATCTAGTTGGTTTTAGCCAAACTTTCAAATGTACAGCCACAATTACGGTCCCGACACCATTGTGAGAGAAAGGTGATAAGAAATCGCTTTTTATGTCAGCGCCCGGGAGGTTGTAACAAGTGTACACTACAATCCCGCAATTCATATTCACTCTACAGCCAACGTCGCCTCCGGCGACTATGTTGGCGGGCATAAAATCATAATTTTAGCGGCTCTATCAACCATTTTCAGAAGTCTTGCATTATTCTATACCCAAAAATTATAATAACAATTACCAGGCATAAGGTTGGAAGTCAAAATTTTTTAGCTGTGTCCATGAAAAGCGCTGCTCAGTAATCAGTTTTAAGCGAACAATGATACGAGGAGTGTAAGTGTTGCCAACAATGGAGAGGTACATTCAATCTATACACAGCGACAGAAGTTCGATCCATCCCATCATGCTGTGTCGCTCGCTACGGTGCCTGCTCACAGCGCTACACGGCTGCTCCGCCGGCTCCTCACTCGCTCCTTGCCTGAATGGGCGCCTCGAACTTCTGTCGCTATGTATAGTTGCATTGTTATTTGAGATGTAACGCTTCGTCCTGCCAGTTCCAACAACTTGCCTGTCTACGCAAACTTGATACTATGACTGTGTTGCTATCTCCTCATGCGTTGTTATATAATTCACAAAGTCAACTTATTTCAACGGACACTGTTGTTCCTTGACCCTGACAAACCAATTGTAACCTGTATTTCTAATCGCTGTAAAGGATGCCCTGTTGAAAATAAGCACCACTGTCATTTCAGAGTGAAGGATTTGACGCATTTCCATTTGATTGCTCTACCCTCTTTTCTAATTAGCGGGGCGGGTAGTTACCAATTAAATGGATGGATGCTGATCCTGTGGGTGATAATGTTAGTGGGATTTTTTCGATTTATTGAAATTCGAGTGATGTGCACCCATTGCCTGCATTATGCTGAATCCGGAAATTCAGTGAAATGCCGGGCAAATTATGGCTCTTGAAAAAATATGGAAGTACCTGGCCAGGTCCAATGACAATCATGGAGAGAGGTGTCTTTTTAGGCAGTTTTGTCATTGTGTGGGGATTTCCACTGTTTTTTTGAGGCAAGGTCTTCAATGGTTTCTGCTGATTGTTTATACATTCACTATCGCTGATTTTTTCATGACTCTAAAAACATTTCTTTGTTCTCAGTGCATTTTTTTGGGTAAAATCCTTATGTTGCCAAAGCATGGGGCATTGACAGCAAACACAATCAAGACAGAGGGAATATATGAAAACCGATGAGGGTGACATAGGTTGGAACGGATTAATCGTTTCGTTGCGCGTCTGGCAACAACAGCCACTTTGCTAGGGCAGCGACCACGTTTCATCAACGGCAAGACAACATTTCCATGAATTATATGTAGCAAGCAGACTGTCAGATTTGCTCTACTCTCTTGGATGGATAACGTCAGATCGGATTTGAGCAACTACAGATCCCAAGATATTACTTTTCTTCCGGCAGGGTTGCCGGGGGGCATAGTTATTTTGAAACGGATAGTGAGCTGTCGTTTTTTCCAGGCAATGAGAATACAGTCAAAGTTGTTTACAGAAGGTAGAAGAAGCTGTATTTGTTGAATGTAAAAAAAATAAAGTGTCTAGTCCAGTAAGTGTCAAGTCCAATATAGGGAGGTAACAATGTGGAAAAATATTCAACCGGCACCGCCGGATTCGATCCTGGGGTTGACTGAGCAGTTTAAAAAGGACCGAAATCCCCAAAAGGTAAATCTTGGAGTCGGGGTCTATAAAGACAACAGCGGCAATACACCCATCCTTGGGGCCGTGAAAAAAGCGGAACAGATGCTGCTGGCCGGTGAGACTACAAAGAGTTATCTGCCCATATCCGGAGATCCAGCCTACGATAAGGCTGTACAAAAGCTCGTTCTCGGGGAGGAATGTGAGACTTTTCAGTCGTCAAGGGCGGTCACTGTCCATGCTCCCGGCGGCACCGGGGCCTTGAAGGTCGGCGCCGCCCTGTTGAAGAAGTTTAAGCCGCAGGCCAGGGTCTGGGTCAGCTCTCCCACCTGGGCCAATCATAACGGCATCTTTTCCGATGCAGGTTTTGAACTCGACAGGTACAGCTACTATAATCCGGAAACCAAAGGGCTTGAGTTTGACCGGATGCTCGCTACGCTTGGCAGAATACCTGCCGGTGACATTGTGGTCCTGCATACCTGCTGCCATAATCCATCCGGTGTTGATCTGAATCCTGGTCAGTGGGATGAGGTCGTCGGACTGGCTAAGCAGCAGGGCTGGATTCCCTTTCTCGATTTTGCCTACCAGGGATTTGGTGAGGGAGTTGTAGAAGACCGATACGCAGTGGAGCAGTTCGGAGCAGCCGGGATCGATTTCCTGGTGGCCAGTTCCTTTTCCAAGAACTTCGGGCTCTACAATGAACGTACCGGTGCTTTGACCGTTATCTGTCCCAGTGGTGACGAGGCGGCGGTGGCCATGAGCCATGTAAAGACCGTGATACGGACTAACTACTCCAACCCGCCTGCCCATGGCGGACTGGTGGCAACTATCATTCTTAATGATCCCCAGCTCTATCAGCAGTGGCTGGCTGAACTGGCGGACATGCGTGATCGTATCAAGGATATGAGGCGTGCCCTGGTCCAGGGACTGGCTGAGAGCGGGGTGGAGGGGGATTTTTCTTTTATCGAGCAGCAGCGTGGGATGTTTTCTTTCAGCGGCCTGTCAGATGATGTGGTCAAATGGCTGCGGGCTGAGAAGGGCATCTATATGGTCGGCGGGGGACGTATCAATCTTGCCGGCTTGACCACTGATAATATTGACTATGTGTGTCGATCCATTGCTGAGGCTGTGAAGTCTGTTGGTTGATTAAAGGTTTGAAGGGGAGGGGTGTAGCTACTCCTCTCTCTCTTTACTGTACTGACTTAACAACCGCTGCAGTTTCCAGGGTGTCGATAAACACTCCATGCCCAGGCCGCTTTCAGTCATGACTTCACAGAAACTTAAGAATTCATCCATCAAGCGGGTGGTTACTTTGTCCCGATGCTGGATAATGCGCAGCTGGCGGCGCATGTTGATGTTTTCAATGGAGAGGCTTTTTAACCAGCCATGTTCTATTTCCCGGCAGATGGTGAGCTCCGACAGACAGGCGGCCCCGATGCCGGATTCAACTGCTTTTTTTATGGCCTCGGTATGTCCCATCCGGGTAACGACTTTCAGCAGGACAACATGTTTGCCCAGTTTTTTTTTGAAGATTTCAGCAGTTCCAGAACCTTCTTCACGCATGACCCAGACGGTTTTCTGCAGATCATCAGGAACCTGGAAACTCTTTCGTGCGGCCAGGGGATGGGAGGGGTTGCAAATGATCACCAGTTGATCCTCAAACCAGGGCACTGCCTTTACCGTGTCGTTGTTTATGCTCCCCTCAACAAAACCGAGATCCATAATTCCCTGGGAGACGAGCTTTTCCGCCTGTTTGGTATTGGCAACCAGCATGTTGATACAGGTTTCCGGGTGCAGTCGCATGAACGCACCGATCAGATAGGGCAGTACATAGTTGCCAATGGTGGAACTGGCAACGATCTCCAGAGATCCTGCAACCAGTTCTCTTTTTTCGGTGAGCATGGATTCGACATTCCACACCTGGAAGAGAATATTCTTGGCCATGGGCAACAGGTAACGGCCACGGTCATTAAGAAGCAGGCTGCGGCCGTGTCGGTCAAAGAGCGGAGCATCTAATTGGTTTTCCAGTTCTCCCAGGGCCATGCTGACGGCTGACTGAGTCAGGAACAGTTTTTTGCTGGCCCGGGTTACCTGTTGGGTCTCTGCTACAGCGATGAAGATTTCAAGTTGCCTGAAGGTGATTGGCATTGAGGATCCTTGCTGCACAACCAGCTGCTGAATTTAGCGTAAAAAAAAATGAGGAGTTTGATCAATATTACTTATTATTTCCCCATCATAACACATACAGCCTGAAGGTCAATAGCTTTCCACTGTTGGAATACGTAGTGATTTTATTCATGAAGAAAAATGAATGGAGCTTCATTTTATGTTGACAACACCCTGCCTGCTTTTGTAGGGTGGCAACATAAATTCTGATGGGTTACTTCATTAGAATTGATGGGACAGTCGAAGAGTTTCTGAAACACACCTCTTTAACGGAGACGAAAGATGGATCAGCAAATCTTGACCAACATTATCTACGTCACCATTTTTTTAATAGGTGCCCTCCTGTTCGGCTTCGGCCCCATTATTATTGTCAAGCTCCTGTCGCCAACCTCCCACACCCGAAATGTTGCTAACAGAACAGGCCAGTTAATTGAGTGCGGTATGGAGCCCATCGGCTCTGCCTGGATTCGGTTTGGTATCATCTACTACATGTACGCCCTTATCTTTCTGGCCTTTGATGTGGATGTCATGTTTTTGTTTCCGGTTGCTGTTGCCTATAACAGCCCGGAATTTGTTGTCCGCGATTTTGTCGAAATATTTATCTTTGTCGGCATTCTGTCGTTGGCCTTAGTTTATGCCTGGGTGAAAGGAGTCTTCAAGTGGGAACAGAAAACGTACCGTCATCAATAGTCCAGTTTGCACAATTAGACAAACTGCTCTACCTCTGCCGGGCCAATTCACTTTGGCCCATGACCTTCGGGCTTGCCTGCTGTGCCATTGAAATGATGAGCACAGGCGGTTCCAGGTTTGATATTTCACGTTTCGGGGCAGAGGTCTTCCGCCCCTCGCCACGGCAGGCAGATGTCATGATCGTTGCCGGCACCATTACCAAGAAGATGGAGCTTGCGGTCAAGACCCTGTACGATCAGATGTCTGAACCCAAGTGGGTTATTGCCATGGGTAACTGCGCCATCTGCGGTGGACCTTTTAAATGCAAAAATAATTATAACGTTGTGGAGGGCGCGGATAAGATCATGCCGGTGGATGTGTATATTCCCGGCTGTCCTCCTCGGCCTGAAGCGCTGCTTGAAGGCATCATGACCCTGGAAGAGAAGCTGACCGGAAGTCGTCGTTGGCCGCGTATACAACCAGAGAAAATCGGAAGTCTCACATGAGTATCGTAGAAGAAACCAGAATCGCGTTGCTTGAGATGTTTCCTGAGTTTGCAGCTGCAGATGCAGCGGCCAGGGCGGCAGCTGATAAAATTGATGATGAAATGGAAACCATGATCGATGAGATGGATTCCATTGAGCCTGCAACGGAGGGTGATGCTCCGGCAGGTGGCGATGACGAGGTTGAGGCTGCTGAACCAGCTGAAGCAGCAACTGAGCCGGTACCCGAGCCGGAAGAGCCTGAAGAGGAGGGGCCCCGGGAAAACGGAGTGATGTTGACTGACCATGCTGCACGGGGGACGGATATTGATGTTCTCTGTGCTCCGGATCAGGTCGTCCAGGCCGCCAGAATCATGGACGAGTCTGGTTTTTTTCTTGAAGCAATCACCGGTGTAGACTGGATCAAAGACGATAAACTTGAAGTTATTTACGACTACAACCAGTACGGCCAGGAACAGTGTCGTGTTGTGGTCCGGACTTTGATCCCCCGTTCAGAGCCGGAGATTCCGACCATATCGGATGTTATGCCATCGGCAAACTGGCATGAACGCGAAACGCATGACTTTTATGGGATTAAGTTCATAGGGCATCCCCATCTGATTCCCATCCTGTTGCCCGAAGATGCAGATTTTCATCCACTCTTAAAGGACTTTAAGCCATGACAGTACCTATCGAGTGCAGACAAGATGAGACCTTTGTTCTCAATCTTGGTCCGCAGCATCCGGCTACCCATGGAGTTCTCAGGGTCAAGCTGACCTTGGATGGTGAATATATTGTCGAGGCAGAGCCGGTTCTTGGCTATATTCACCGTATGCATGAGAAGATGGCAGAGGACAGAAATTTTGCCCAGTTCATGCCCAATACCGCCCGTATGGATTATCTCCATGCCCTGGCCTTCAACCATGGCTATTGCCTGGTTGTTGAGCGGGCTGCGGGGATCGAGGTCCCGGAACGGGCAGAGTATATCCGGGTGATTACCGTTGAGTTGAACCGGCTGATCAGTCATATTCTCTGGTGGGCTGCTTTTCTGCTTGATCTCGGTGGATTTACCCCGCTGCTCTACGCCTTTGACGATCGTGAACAGGTTCTTGATCTGCTTGAACGGGTTACCGGCTCCCGGTTGACTTATTGTTACTTTCGTTTTGGTGGCGTTTACAACGATATTGATGACGAATTTATTACCGGGACGTACGCCTTTATCAAACGGCTGCGCTCAAGGATGCCCACTCAATACCATGCCCTGGTTACAGGCAATATCATTCTGCAGAAACGGCTGAAGGGGATCGGCATTATTACCGAGGAGCAGTCACGCAGGTATGGCTGTACCGGCCCTGTTGCCCGTGGATCCGGAATTAACTACGATATACGTAAAAATGAGCCGTATTCGGTTTATCCCGAATTTGACTTTGATGTGCCGGTGTACCATGAATGCGATTCCATGGCCCGTTACATGGTCCGGATGGATGAGATGGAGCAGTCCATGCGCATTATAGAACAGGCCCTGGATAAACTGCCCGATGGTCCGGTCAAGGCCAAGGTGCCCAAGATTCTCAAACCTGCTGAAGGAGACTACTGGGCCTCGGTTGAAACCGCCCGCGGTAACCTGGGTCATCGCCTGGTCTGTGATGGTAAGAAAAACCCGTACAAACTGAAATTGCGTTCCCCAACCTTCTGTAATCTGAGTTGTTTTGCCGAGGTTTCCGAAGGTATGTTGCTGGCAGATGCCCTGGCGTTCATGGGCAGTCTGGACCTTGTTATTCCTGAGATAGATCGTTAAGAGGTAAGGGGGGTAAAAAAGAATTATGGACACAAGTATCTGGCGCCCGATTCTCTATCTGATAGGCTTTATGGCCTTTGCCGGACTCAATGCCGCCTATTTAGGCTGGTGTGAGCGTAAAGGCGCGGGCCGTATCCAGCGTCGTACCGGTCCCATGGAAGTTGGCTTTCAGGGATTGCTGCAGCCCTTGGCCGACGGTCTGAAACTCATGTCCAAGCAGCTGCTGGTACCCACAGGAGTTGACGGGATTCTGTTTCGAGTGGCTCCTATTTTGGCAATGATTCCGGCCCTGACCTCGTTTGCGGTTATTCCCTTTGCCGGTAATATTCAGGCACGGTCGGTTGAACTTTCCGTCCTGTTGCTCTTTGCCCTTGCCTCCATAGCCATGATGGCTATTCTGCTCGGTGGTTGGGCTTCAGGCAATAAGTATGCCGTCATCTCTGCAGCCCGTTCAGTTTCCCAGAACCTGGCCTATGAGATACCGATGCTGGTTACGGTCATCACCGTCGTTATGATCACAGGATCCATGAATTTGCAGGACATTGCAGTTCATCAGCAGGGTGGTTTCTGGCATTGGAACATCTTTGCGCTGAATAAATCAATCTTAATGCCGATCTCCTTTATTATTTTCTTCATCTGCTCGATAGCTGAAACCAACCGTGCACCCTTTGATATGGCAGAGGCCGAATCCGAGCTTGTTGCCGGCTTTATGACCGAGTACGGGTCCATGGGCTTTGGCCTGTTCATGATGGGCGAATACCTGAATATGGTTGTTGGTGCCTGTTTGGTTACCATTCTGTTTCTTGGCGGCTGGGATTGTCCCTTTGGCCTGTTCCCGGGAGTTTGGTGGTTCCTGCTCAAGATTTACATCCTGTTATTTACTGTGATCTGGGTGCGCTGGACCTTCCCCAGAACACAGATCTATAAACTGCTCAACCTGTCGTGGAAAATTTTGATTCCGTTTTCACTGGTGAACCTATTGGTTACGGCAGCATTTATCAAGATCTTCTGATGTTGACGATTGGAAAATAGGAAAATAGGGGACAGACCCAATTTTCCAGCCTGACGAAAATGTAAAATTGAAATTTATGGAAAGGAAAATTCGGGTCTGTCCCCTATTTTCCTAAACCAAACGATCTGATTAAATCATGAGTGAATATTGGAACGATGTCATAGGCGGGAGCAAAAGTCTTTTGATCGGACTTTCCATTACTGCCAGAGAGTTTTTCAAGCCGGTTGTTACGGAACAGTATCCTTGGGTTGTTCCTGAAATGACTGAGAGGTTTCGCGGCCATATCGAGCTGATTAAAGACGAAAAAACCGGTAAACCCAAATGTATAGTCTGCGGCATGTGTATGCGAGGCTGTCCGTCAGGCTGCATCTCGCTTGCCGGTAAAAAACCCGAGGGTGAAAAGAAAAAGGCGTTGACCAAATACCATCTTGATTTTACCACCTGCAGTCTCTGCGGCACCTGCATAGAGAGCTGCAACTTCGGTGCGATTCAGTTTTCTAAAGATTATAATCTGGCCAGTACCAGGAAAGAAGATTACATCTTTGATCTTCTCAAACGACTGGAGGAACAGGGTTGATGCAAGCAACAATCTGTCAGGCAGCTGCCAACCAGTCGCTTTTTTCGGCTGAAAGCTTTGTTGGTATAATCTTTCTTATCACAGTCGGCCTGATCATAGCCGGTGCATGGATAGCAGTTGTATCCAGGAGGCTGGTCAGATGTATCTCCGGGCTGGCTGTCTGCTTCACCGGTGTTGCAGGTACCTATTATTTTCTGCTCAGTCCATTTCTGGCCATGATGCAGATGCTCATCTATGTCGGAGCAGTTTCTATCCTTATCGCCTTTGGTATTATGCTGGCAACGCCGGAAGAGGGTGACACTGCCGGTAATAAAGGGTCTCCCATTGCCGGTCCCCTTGGATTTGCAGTTGGTGCCCTCATGTTTGCCGCTCTTTCTGTTCTTGGAGTGAAAACCGATTGGCAGGTTTTCCCGCGTACAGGAACCGGTGACATGGAAGCCATGGGTAAGGCTCTGCTCACCAGCCATTCCATGGTTTTTGAGTTGATTTCCCTTGTCCTGTTGATCGCTATTATCGGCGCCCTGGTGCTGGCGCGCAGAGGAAGGAATTAGATTATGGCTCTTCTCAACCTGTACAACTGTCTCAATACCTACCTTGTTATAGGAGCCATGCTCTTTGGTTTCGGCATCTACGGCCTGGTTTCCCGCAGAACGTTCATCGGCATGCTCATTGCCTCCGAGCTGGTACTGTCCGGTGCAAGCATGAACTTCATGGCCTTTAACCGGTTCCTGGCTCCCGATCCGGCTATTGGTCAGATCTTTACCCTGTTTATCATGGGTATTGCCGCTGCCGAGGCAGCCATAGCAGTCAGTATCGTGATTGCTGTGTACAGAAACTATAAATCCATTGATACTGAAGATATTGTCGACATGCATGGATAGGTGCAGTTCTCACTGAAAGAGTTCGCCTGCGAAATCTGTTTAGTTTACTAAAAGGGTTATACGGCCAATATATATTGGCAACCCGAGAGGATGATTATGGACCCTGTTTCCACAACTGCAAACATTGTTGAAAATAGCACCCTTGGCCTGGCGGTAATGATCCCGCTCTTTGGCGCGCTGGTTGTCATGACACTGAAAAACAATGTCAATCTGCGCGAAGCAGTATCGTTTTGTGCATCGGTACTGCTGTTCTGTATAGTGCTCTCCTTTATTCCGGCCATCAGGGAAGGAAAGACGCTGGTTTATACCGTTTTCAACCTCCTGCCGGGATTGTCCATTACCCTGCGGGCAGACGGCTTTTCCATGATCTTTGCCATGGTGGCCTCGTCTCTGTGGATGATTGCCGTGTTCTATTCACTGGGCTACATGCGGGCCCATGATGAACCCTGCCAGACCAGGTTCAATGCCTGTTTTGCTCTGGCCATTTTCGGTGCCATAGGCGTTGCCCTCTCAGATAACCTCTTTACCCTGTACCTGTTCTATGAGATCGTTTCAGTCTGCACCTATCCCCTGGTTGCCCATCACCAGGACGAGGAAGGATATTCCGGTGCACGAAAATACATTGTCTACCTGACCACAACAGCAAAAATGTTCCTGCTGCCGGCACTGATCCTGATCTATGTGTTGGTCGGCAACCTTGATTTCCCGCATGATATGCACACCGGCATGTTTCCGGCCGACACCAAGAGCTGGGTAATTGTCATGCTCTATGTGTTCTGTATCCTGGGATTTGCCAAGAACGGCCTTATGCCCCTGCATCACTGGCTGCCGGGTGCCATGGTTGCTCCAACTCCTGTTTCCGCTCTCTTACATGCAGTGGCCGTTGTTAAGGTCGGTGTATTCTGCACAACCAGGACTATGCTCTATGTCTTTGGCGTGGATACAATGTCCATGCTCAACCTGGGTATTCCAACCGCCTATTTTGTCGGCTTTACCATTATCATGGCCTCGGTCATTGCCCTGACCAAGGATAATCTGAAAGCCAGGCTTGCCTATTCGACGGTCAGCCAGCTGGCCTATATCATCCTTGGGGTCGCCCTGCTTACTCCGCATGGAATCGAAGGCGGTTTGATCCATATTGTCAACCATGCCTTTTCCAAGATTACCCTCTTTTTCTGTGCCGGTGCCATCTATATTGCAGCACATAAGAAGCTGATCTCAGAGATGGGTGGTCTTGGTCGTACCATGCCCTTCACCTTTGGTGCCTTTGCAATTGCCTCCCTGTCCATGATTGGAGTACCTCCGGTGGCGGGTTTTGTCTCAAAGTGGTATCTGCTGGTCGGCTCCATGGAAGCACATCAGGTCGGTATTTTGCTCATTCTTATTACCTCTACAGTACTGAACGTCGCTTATTTTGCACCGGTCACCTATAAGGCATTTTTTGGGAAGCGACCTGAGGGTGAGGTGGATGCCGGTATTAAAGAGGCTCCCCTTACCATGTTGATACCGATCTTGATTGCGGCAACCATTTCCGTGATCATCGGAATTTATCCTAACTTCATGATGCAATTCGTCAAGGCGGTGACAGGATGATTAAGTTCATTGAGTATCTGCAGACGCGTATGAAGACCGTTATCATGGTCTGTATTGTTCTCCTTGTTTGCATTGCTGCTTTTGCCGCAGCAGTAGACAAGAGTCACGCCCATACCTGGGTTGAGCAAAATATACCTTTTTTCTGGTCGATCTTCGGGTTTTGTGCTGCTGCAGCCCTTATCGGTATTGCCCGCTGGTTTGGTAAGGCCGGCATCCAGGTTCCTGACGACTATTACGATCATTCAATCTGGCTTGATGATTCAGATAAGTAAGACCAAGTTCAAGCACGTAGTTTAAGCGAGGAAAAGTCAATGACAGGTAGTTTCATCCATCCGGCACTGATCATGATAATCGGTGCATTGCTTGTGCCCTTTATTCGCGGGCCGCTTCGCAAGCCGTATTTGATCCTGATTCCGCTGCTTACCCTGGGCGCAGTTATCAGCAACAATTCCCTTAACGGCTCATTAGCCACCTTTCAGTTCATGGACTGGCAGCTGGTGTTCGGCCGTGTGGACAAGCTGTCTTCGGTATTTGCCTCTATCATGGCTTTGATGGCCCTGATCGGCACCCTGTACGGGATGCATGTGGAAAAGACAAGTGAACACATCGCTGCCTGGTTCTATGTGGCTGGTTCTCTGGGGACTATCTATGCCGGTGATTACCTGACCGTGTTTCTGTTCTGGGAAATGATGGCATTTTCATCCGTCTTTCTGATCTGGTTCCGCAAGGGGCCGCAATCTCTCAAGGCCGGCTACCGCTACCTGATCATCCATACCTTTGGCGGCGTTGTTCTGCTCTTTGGTATCATGCTCCGCTACCAGGCAGTTGGTGATATCGAATTTTCTCTGCTTGATGTCAGGAATCCTGAACTGTACACTTGGCTGATCATGGCCGGTTTTGCCTTAAACGCCGCAGTTGTTCCCCTGCACTCCTGGTTGCCCGATGCATACTCTGAAGCCTCCTTTAATGGTGCAGTCTTCATGTGTGCCATTACGAGCAAGACGGCGGTTTACACCTTGGCCCGTTCCTGTGCAGGCATGGATATTCTGGTTCTACTTGGTGTGATCATGGCCCTTTATGGTGTGATCTATGCGATAATGGAAAATGACATCCGCAAGCTGCTTGCCTGGTCCATTGTTTCCCAGGTCGGTTACATGGTGGCCGGTGTCGGTATAGGAACCGAGCTCGCTATAAACGGTGCAGTAGCTCATGCTGTTGTTAATGTCCTGTTTAAGAGCCTGCTCTTCATGGGTGCCGGCTCAGTTCTCTACATGACCGGCAAAACCAAGTTTACTGAACTCGGTGGCCTATACAAAAAAATGCCCGCGACTTTTTTCCTTACCCTCATTGGTTGCCTGTCCATTTCGGCGGCTCCGTTCCTTGCCGCCTATGTGTCCAAGGGCATGATTATCGGGGCCGGTTTTGAGACTCATCTCAACTGGGCTTCCTGGCTGCTGATGCTCGCTGCCACCGGTACCTTTATATACAACGGAGTCAAGCTGCCTTACTTCCTGTTCTTCGGCAAGAACAACTGTTCCGAAGAAACCTGGGAAAAGGCTGCAGATCCGACCTGGAACATGATAGCTGCCATGGTTTTTGGTTCCGCACTCTGTATTTATGTTGGATCAGCGCCCGGTGTCCTCTACTCCATGCTGCCCTATGCAGTGCATTACGATCCGTTTACAGCATATCATCTTGCTGAAACCCTGCAGCTCCTTGGTTTTGCCGCCCTTATATTCTTCCTGCTCGTGAAATACATGGAGCCTGTGGATCGTCTCAGTCTGGACTTGGACTGGTTCTACCGCAAAGGAGGTCTGTTCTTCCTCTGGATTGCCAAGAATCCGTTGGAGTGGTTTGATACTGCCTGGAGTGAAGTGTATCGTGTAGTCGGGTTGCGCAGCGTGATGTCAACTGCAAAATTCTGGAGCTGGTTTGACTGGAATGCAATCGATGGAGTTGTCGACGGTCTTGCACGCACAGTCAGAGGAATCGGTGGTAGGCTGCGTGTTTTGCAGTTCGGCCAGATTCAGTACTCGTTATACTTTGCGGCGTCATTTGCAGCCGTTATTCTGATAGCTTATATCCTCCTTCAACTTTCATAAAGGAATCGTAGGGAATGGACGCTTTACTTAATGTCAACGAGGGGTTTCCCCTGCTCAGTTTCCTGATTTTCTTCCCCCTGGCCGGGGCGGTGGTCCTGTTTTTCTATTCCGAAGAAAAATTTGCCCGACTGTGGACCCTTCTGATTACAACCCTTGAGGCGATCTTTTCAATACCGCTGCTCATAGGTTTTGACTCCGGTACGGCCAAATATCAGTTTGCCGAGGCACATGCCTGGGTACCACAGTGGAATATTAATTATATCCTGGGCGTTGACGGCATATCTATCCTGCTGGTTATGTTAAGCACGCTGATCATGCCGTTTTGTGTGCTTGCCTCCTGGAAATATATTAAGAAACGTGTCACCCAGTTCATGTTTTGCCTGCTCATCATGCAGGTTTCCATGGTCGGCCTGTTCGTAGCCCTGGACTTTATCCTGTTCTGGGTCTTCTGGGAGTTCATGCTTATCCCCATGTATCTGCTCATTGCTGTCTGGGGCGGGCCGCGCAAGGACTATGCATCAATTAAGTTCTTTCTGTACACCATGGCCGGTTCCGTCTTCCTGCTGGTTGCTATTCTGGCCCTGTATGTGAAGAACGGCAGTTTTTTTATACCGGACATGATGTGGCAGAATTACTCAACAACTTTTCAGGTTCTTGTCTTTCTGGCATTCTTTCTGGCCTTTGCCATCAAGGTCCCGATGTTCCCGCTTCATACCTGGTTGCCCGCAGCCCATGTTGAGGCACCAACTGCGGGTTCGGTCATCCTGGCATCAGTACTCCTGAAGATGGGAACGTACGGCATGTTGCGCTTTTGCATCCCCATTACCCCGGATGCGACCTTTATGCTGGCCCCGTTTATCCTCTGGCTCTCAATTGCCGGTATCATATATGGTGGATTTACAGCACTTGCTCAAAGCGACATGAAGAAGCTGATTGCCTATTCATCCGTCGGCCACATGGGCTTTGTCACCCTTGGTATCTTTGTTTTGAATACCCGCGGTATTGAAGGTTCTATTATCCAGATGATCAACCATGGTGTAACAACCGGTGCCCTGTTCCTCTGTGTGGGCATGATCTATGAGCGGACCCATAGCCGTGAACTGAGCGTTGCTCAGGGCTGCGGTAAGGTTATGCCCTGGTATGCAACATTTTTAGGACTTTTTTGTCTCTCCTCATTCGGCTTTCCGGGTACCAATTCATTTATCGGCGAGTTTATGATCCTGGCCGGTACCTTTGAATACAGCACAGGCCTGGCCCTTGCTGCTATTCCGGGTGCTGTCCTTGCTGCTGCCTACATGTTGCGCATGCTGCAGAAGCTGCTATACGGTACGGAGAACAATCCGGATCAATCCCATCTCAAGGATTTAAGTATTCGAGAAATTACTGTTCTGGCTCCATTTGCTCTGTTTGTATTCTGGATAGGCCTTGGGCCGCAGCCATTTGTCGATTTAATACATACATCTGTAGCTAATCTGCTTGATCAACTGCACAACTGGCAGCAGGTGCAGGGCGTAGCTCAGGTACTGCTCCAGTAAATTTGATGTTGTTAGAAGCTGAACGTTTAAATCTTGAATAACTAAGGAAAGGAATATCCAATGGCTATTCTACCCGAATTGGTACTTTTAACTGGAGCGCTGGCTTTTTTTGGCTTAAGCCTCAGTAAAGAGATTAACGATGTCCAGATGAATAATACAGCTATATTTTTAGGTATAGTCACGTTTATCTGCTCGTTGGTCAGCTTGAGTCAAAACACAATGTTCTTTAGCGGTTGTTATCAAGTAGACCTCTTTTCACAGTTTTTTAAATTGACAATCAGCCTTGGTCTTGTCTTTGTTCTTATAGCCGGGCAGAATCTGAAAGGTATCGACAGATCCGTTCGGCCGGAATATTACATGTTCCTTTTTATCAGTTGTCTGGGCCTGATGGCACTTGTCAGTGCAGTAGAACTGATCACCCTGTTTGTTTCACTTGAACTTTCGTCTTTCGCCCTGTATCTGATGGTTCCCATGCGTGATGACCAGACCGGAATCAGGGAACAGATGGAAGCAGGCATTAAGTATATCCTTTTCGGTGTCCTGGCAACGGGATTCATGCTCTTCGGCATGAGCTATATTTTCGGTCTGACCGGCACGACCTATATCAAGGATATTATACCTGGACTGCAGGTTGCTTCCCACCCGGCTGCATTTTTTGCAGTTGTTATGGTGCTTTCCGCTTTCTTTTTTAAACTTGCTATTTTCCCCCTGCACTTCTGGGTACCTGATGTGTATGAGGGGGCTTCCAACGAGACAACCTGCTTTGTTGCGACCATCCCCAAGCTCGGTGCTGTAGCCCTGCTTATTCGCTTTGTTATCATGGTCCCCGGAGACACACAGGTTCTCATCTATCTTATGATGGTCCTGGCCATCTGTTCCATGTTCTACGGTAACCTGATAGCCCTGGTGCAGACTGATGTAAAACGTATGCTGGGGTATTCCGGTATTGCCCATGCTGGTTTCATCCTGCTTGGCCTGCTGACAATGAATGCCAGTGGTTATGCCACGGCCATGTACTATATTACAGGCTATGTGTTTATGAATATTGCCTGCTATACAGTACTCTACAACGTTTCTGTAAATGGAGAGAATCTGTCAATTACAGACTTGAATGGTTTGCATAAAAGGCAACCGATGCTGGCCTTTCTGCTTGCTATCGGCCTGTTTGCCCTTGCTGGAATACCACCCATGGTCGGGTTTATGGGTGAGTTTTTACTCCTTGCCGGTGCGTTAAAGCAGGGGTACCTGATTCTTGTCATCCTGGCAGCCATTAATGCCGGTATAGCCATCTATTATTACCTCTGTGTCGTCAAGGCAGCCTTTACTGCAGATGCCGGTGACAGAGCGGATGTTGAAATTAATACAATAACAAAATTCGGCAGTGTCGTACTTGTCTTGATTATTATTTTCATGGGTGCTTTCCCCTCAAAAATCATAGCCTTTGCAGACACGGCGGTGAAGACTATTATGTAAAATCCCAACCGGCAGTTTTTCTTTTGACACTAAGGCCCTGTCCGTATAATCAGACAGGGCCTTATTTTTTTTATTAAACAGGTTGCATTTATTCTTCTTTTGATATATTAATTATTATTATTGAATACAAAATCATGGAGGAATGAAAATGACTGACAGGCGAGATTTTCTCAAAACCACTGCTGTTGCAGCATCTGTTATGGCCCTTGGCTCAACTACCGCTGTTTTTGCCTCATCCGCACCATATGCCGGTATTGTGTATACTAAGGATCAGCCCGGGCAGTGGGCGAAAAAGGTGGGTAGCCATGCACCGGAGGTAAAGGTCGAGGGTGGAAAGGTTTCCTTGGTTACTAAGCACGGCATGTCGGAAGCTCATTATATTGTCCGTCATACCGTGGTCCTTGTCGATGGTACGGTCGTGGGCGGCAAGACGTTTACACCTGCCGATAAGCCGGAATCCTCTTTTGAGCTACCTGCAGGCTACAAGGGAAAGGTGTATGCAACCAGTTTCTGTAATAAGCATGACATGTGGCTGACTGAATTTACTGTTTGATGGTAAGAGTTCACTAGTACCCCACAGAGTTTGTGCTTATCTGAACGATTCTGCTGACGCACCGGTAAACTCTAACAGGCTTGGGGATAACCCGAATTGGTTGCACCCCGCTGAACTATCATGTTTGATTACAGCTGCTGATATTTTTGTTCTAGAGCCGCACCTTCGGGTGCGGCTTTTTTTATGTCAAGCTCTGTTAGTTGCTGACATTTTCGTCTGCTTATGAAACAATACATTATCCTTCCTCCCAGGAATTGTGATGCAGCAGAACAAAGGCCCAGGCGCAAGTCAATCATTAATGAGTGCGGTGAAAACGAATACAGATCCTCTGCGTGTTCGTATAACAATCATCTGTGTGCTCACCCTTGTTGCGATTCTGTTTATTATCTTCGGCAGTGATCAGGCGGTTCGTCTGTTGTACCACAGCAAGCAGAAGGCGGTAACTGCCCATCTTGCTTTTGAAATCGATGAAATCATCCTGAACCATTTTGATTCTGCTGTCCGACACCTGGTTCCGACCCCTGAAATACAGGAACTATGCACAGGTGATCGTCCTCCTGATGATCCGGCAGCTCTGAAAATACTGACCACTGCCCGCGAAGTACTTTCAGCATACATTGTCTACGTCATGAACAACCAGGGAACTGTAGTTGCCTGTTCCCCCTTTGAGGATGGCAAGACTCTGACCGGCAATAATTACCGGGTCAGGCCTTATTTTACAGAGGCTATTGGTGGCAAACCCTATCATTATGCCGCTGTGGGGGTAACCACCGGCAGGCGGGGCATTTATTTCAGTGAGCCTGTGTATATTGCCGACAGTACACGACCTGTCGGGGTCGCAGTGATCGAAATCAGTCTGGAATCAATTGATGCCTTTTTGTCGGCACTGAAGGGAACGGATACCCTGCTGCTGACCGATGAAGGGATTGTATTTGCTGCAAGCCGTGAAGAGTGGCGTTTTCACAGCACCAGACCCCTTTCAAGTGATACTGTACAACGTCTGACTGCCAGTCGACAGTTCAGTTCCATCAGTTTTAAACAGTTTCCCCTTTCTCTGGACGGCGGATTGGTACACTACGATTCCATGCGGGCCATGGTTGATAAACACCCTGTCCAGCTCCCCGGCTGGCAGGTGGTTACCCTGCAGGCAGCACCCTATCCGTTGTCATTTGTCCTGTTCATGTCGGTCCTGGCTCTGGTGATCGGGTCCATGCTAATCTCAGTAAACCTGCAGTTCAGGCGTGAAGAACAGTTGAGTGCAGAAATCCGCAGGGGGCAAAGAGCAGGCCGGCAGGCAGAGGCTGACCGATTACTGATGGCCCGGGAACTGGAGTCCATCTTCAGTGCCAGCCTGGTAGGTATTGTCCTGGTTCGCGACGGACGGGTTAAAAATGTTAATGACCGATTATGCCGGATGCTTGGGTATCAGCGCGAGGAGTTGTTAGAGGCTGAGGTCCGGATTTTTTTTATAAACAGGCAATCGTTTCGCCGTTTTGTTCAGCTTCATGCACGAACGCTGGTTGTGCATGATCTTGAATATCTTGAGTACCGACTGGCTCGTAAAGACGGCACAGCTATCTACTGTGCTTTGAGTGGAAAAGCAGTGGTGCCCCGTGATCTGTCCCATGGAGTGGTCTGGGTCATACAGGACATAACCAGGCGCAAGCAGGTCGAATCGGAACTTGAGCAGGCCAAAGAAGATGCCGAAACTGCTAACCAGGCCAAGGGTGTGTTTTTGGCCAATATGAGTCATGAAATTCGCACTCCCATGAATGGCATTATTGGTTTGTGTGAGCTGCTTCTGCAAACTGACCTGACTAAGGAGCAGACCCATCGTTTGGAGCTCATCCGTGAATCAGGGCGCAGGTTAATGGATATTGTGAATGATATCCTTGACTTTTCCAAGGTAGAGGCAGGCAGGATTGAAATTGCAACCTATCCCTTTTCTCTTCGAAGTTCCATGCAGGAGGTAATCAGCAACCTGGAAGTGCAGGCTCAACAAAAAGGGTTGTTGTTACGTTGTGACATTGGGGCTGATGTGCCTGATAACCTTGAAGGTGACAAGAATCGATTGATTCAGGTGATGCTCAACCTTGTGGGCAATGGCCTGAAGTTTACCCGGCAGGGGTTTGTTCTTGTCAGAATTGGTGTGCAGAACTCTCTTGCTGAAAACAGGGTGGACCTTTTGTTTGAAGTGCTTGATACCGGGGTGGGGATTGAGCCGGAGAAGCAGGAGTCCATTTTTGAGGCCTTTGTCCAGGCTGATTCCTCATACAGCAGACATTTCGGCGGCACCGGGCTTGGTCTTTCCATTTCCAGGAATTTTGTCCACCTTATGGGGGGCGAGATTCATTTTGACAGTGAGCCCGGCAAGGGTAGCCGATTCTATTTTTCCCTGCCCTTTTCCCTGACAGGCCATGAACTTCCGGGCAGTGGAACGGAGCCGGATCAACCTGACCGACCTGCTCTACCGTTATGCAAAGGAAAAATATTGCTTGCCGAGGATGAGTATATTAACACCACTCTGGCCATTGCTGTTCTTGAGCAGGTCGGTTTCGAAGTCGTTTCGGTAACCAATGGCAGGGAAGCAGTCAAGCAGTGGCAGAACACTATTTTTGACTGTATCCTGATGGATATCCAGATGCCTGAAATGGATGGCTTTGCCGCTGTCCGCAGGATCCGGGAGCTGGAGAAGGGGAGTGGTCGTCATATTCCCATCATTGCCATGACAGCTCATGCCGGCAAGGATGATCGTGAAACCTGCCTGCAGGCTGGGATGGATGATTATATTGCCAAACCGATCAATGCTGCGCAACTCTTCACCATCGTGTCCAGTCATATAAAAGATCATGACTCTCCGGAAGAATAGATGAAACGTTTTGTATGGCTGTTATTGTTTCTGACCCTCATGGGAGGGGTTGTTTACCTGCTGACATTTCACAGGCAGCAGACTAGAGATCCCCTGGAACTGGTTCCGCAACAGACTATGCTGATGCTGGATTGGACAGACGCGGCCGGAGCGACCAGGGGATTTCTCCAGTCCAGGTTTGGACGCCGGCTTGCCTCCATTGACTGGCCTTTTGTTCTGGATCAGCTGGAGGTCCAGGACCCGCTGCGTGAACAGCTGCAGCATCAGGTCACCAGCCTGATGGATTTTATTGCACATCCCCTGTTTAAGGAACTGTTCAGCAGGCGGGTTGTTTTTGCTCTGCTCCCTGTTGCCCCGGCTGTCTTTATGGATGATCCGCAAGGGGCGCTGGCAGAGAATCTGCTTATGTTGGTGACGCCTAAGCATGAGCGTGTACTCCTTGGGCTTTTATCCCTGTTGTCCCCGGTAAAGAGCCGGGATGAATCACTATCCTACCAGGGAGTTCCCATCACGGAGTTTGTCCGGGAAAACGGCAGAAGACTGTATCTTGCCTCCGTTAACGGACAACTGGTGGTCTCCCCCGGCATGGAGCCGGTAAAGCAGAGTATTGATCTTTCGCTCATGCATCTTGTCCGGGAGCAGACCGGCTTTCTGCGAAACAGTGATTATAACACGTTGAAAGAGCGAGGCCGGGGACTAGATGATTTTTTCCTGTTTGCAGACCTTATCCGGCTGAAACCCCTGTTCAACATGCTGAGACCTCAGGTAGTAACTGAAAAAGGACGGGGTCTTCCCGAATTTGTCGGTTCCGAGCGAATGGTTTTTTTTCATCACTCTAATAACAATATTCAACAGTTTACCTCCATTGTTCAGTTTGACCCGGACCAACTGGCCCCTTTCCAGAAAACCATCTATACCAGAAAACCAGTGGAAAACAGCAGCTTACGCAACATGCCCTCAAACTTGCTGGTTTATTTTTGGAGCAACTGGCTTGATTTGCCTGCCTGGTGGCGGGAAACCCTTGCCCGGGGAACAGATAATGAGCTGGCTGCAGCCGCTGGGATTGCGGCCTGGATAGAGAAGCAGACAGGGATGAGTATTGATCAGTTTCTGGCATTGTTCGGCAGTGAATTCTGTTTTAATATTCCCGAAATCAGGACGTCGGGTTTCTTTCCGGTACCCAGTATCTGTTTTTTTATTGAGCTGGCAGACCCTGACAGGGCTCAGGAACTTCTTGAAAAAATGATTTCCGGTCTGCCGCTCAGGCGTGATAAGGTGGCGGGAATTCCTGTTGTATCGATCATGGCAGGAGGTGGACTGATGCAACCCTCTTACGCATTGCTGGACAGGTTTCTGGTGCTGGCTGACAGTCGAGAACAAATTGAGGACATTCTTAAGCGGAGTTCAAAGCGGCTGGTCAGTGACGATTCATTTCAGGCCGTGGATATGGGTATGCTGCAGTCTTCAAACATGGTCATGTTTGCCCGTACTGCAGAGCTTATTGATTCCTTGAAAGAGTTTGCTTCCTGGGCAGGTACCATCATTGCCATCCGTGATGAGCAGGCTGGGGCCAAGAGCAAGGTGTTACTGGACCAGGTGATCCTGCCCCTGCTTGACGGGCTCAAGATGTACCGGGCAAAGGGAGTGCGCAGTTACACCGCACCGGGTGAGGTTGTGCTTGATACTGTTGTGTTGATCGCAGAGCCCGGCCAAAATGATTCTGAGTTTCGGTAATACAGGACAATTACATGGAAAAATTAGTTGCTGAACTAAAGGAACATGTTCAGTTTAAAGATACAACCGAGGTGGGTGACCTGGTGCTGCTGGTGGCAAAGGAGCCGCAGATGCTGGTCTATGCCCTGGTAACGGGCATTGAAAGGGATCCCTCACGCAAAAATGAGTGGTGGCATGTCAATATGCAGGTCCTGTCTGTGCCGCCTCAGCCTCTCACCTGGACATTGAGAATGGAACAGTTTACCGGTCGGGAAATTTTTACTATGGGTGGCGAAGCCCGTTTTGTCAAGGCGGTGCACTTTGATGTGGCCCGGGCAGAGCCCACAGCACCGCCTTCCACTGATAAAAAAAGAGGCTTACGACTGGTGAAATAAAACCCACTACGTGATTTGTAACTGGTGACCGATGAAGGAACGTGAACTTATCAAGCAGATACAGCGATTGGTCGGTAGCGACAGTGGCGAACTGCTGCAGGGAATCGGTGACGACTGTGCCGTGATCAGCAAAACCACGGATACGGCCTGGCTGCTTACCATGGATACCCTGCTTGAAGGCGTACATTTTGACCTGGACCTGCATCCGCCGGAGCAGTTGGCGGAAAAGTCGGTGGCTGTCAATGTGAGCGATATTGCTGCCATGGGAGGGAAACCGCTGTTTGTCCTCCTCTCCCTTGGCCTGCCCCGTGGTTTTGATGAGGCATGGTTTGGTCGTTTTTCATCAGGTTTGGCCCGTGCCCTTGAAGACTACGGATGTTTGCTCATAGGCGGTGATACGGTTGCAAGCCCTGGGCCCGTTGCCTTGACCCTGACTGTTGTCGGTGAGGCGCAGGTGTCGAAGATCCTGTATCGAAGCAAGGCCCGCATCGGGGATAGTATCTGGGTGAGCGGCCCCCTGGGACTTTCTGCCGCTGGTTTTGAGTTGCTGCACATGGACAGGGTTACGCCTGAGCTGCAACCTCTAATTGATGCCCATTTGTGTCCCCGTGCCAGGGTTGATCTTGGGATTAAGCTCGCCGGAAGCGATCTGGTGCATGCAATGATGGATGTTTCGGACGGACTGGCAACGGATCTGGCTCACTTGGCCCGGGCAAGCGGAGTCGGGGCAAGAATATTTGCCGACAAGCTGGTCCCCCATCCTGTCCTTATTCAGGCGGCGAAAATGCTTGAGAAAGACCCTTTGAAGTGGATGCTGCAGGGGGGAGAGGATTATGAACTGCTCTTTACTGCAATGCCGGAAAACAGGGACCAACTTGTACAACTCGCTGCCGGCAGTGGGCTTTGTTTATCCCAGGTCGGCACGGTTGTCAGCGGTTCCGGGGTAACCCTTGTTGTGGCCGGAAGAGCCGGCGGGACGGACATACGCGAGATACCTGTCAGCTACCAGGGATTTGACCATTTTCAGGATGATGAAAGCGGTAGTAATGAGGCAGCTGTTAAGTTTGGGGATTATCAATGATGGACGTGTCAAAAAAATACTGCCTCAGCAGCAACAAAGAGTTCTGTAATTTCTGCCCCGGCTACTGCTGTTATCGGCTGCAGGAAGCAAGCCTCTATATCATGGCCGAGGATATCAACCGGATTGCCCTCCATTTACATATTACAGATGGACAAGTTCGTAAACGTTATCTTGAAAACAGATATACCTTTAAGACACGGCAAGATGGTTCCTGCATTTTCCTGGCAAACGGTCGCATCTGCAAACGGTGTTCGATCCATGAGGCGCGACCGAAACAATGTCGCGATTTTCCCTACGATAAACCCTGCCCTTATCTCGAAAGCGGCGAACTGTTAAACACCATCCAGCCCAAGATTGATAACAGCTTTTTGAATTCCTGAGTACGGTTCCAGATTCTATGCGATTATGAAACAGTAGATGCCGCAGGTTTAATCCTCTGGCTCCCACGCATTGCGTGGAAACCAGTGCCAGGTGCAATTGTAACGGTTTACAGGGCTCCAGAGCTGGTTTCAACGCAGCTAGGCAATGAGTCAAAACGCTCAGTGCCAAGCTGCCACGTGATCAGCTCTATTAATCCCAGTCATCGGGGTCGGCAGTGGGAGTCAGGAACCAGATGGCAGCAGGCTTGCAGCACCAGACCTTGTCACCTTCTTCAAACACGCAGTCTTCTAATTTCCAGTTAAATTTACTGAGGTGTTTGGAAAGTTTTTCTTTGGTTTTTTTGTAGAGTTCCCTGTCAAAACCTTCCATGTCTGAGACGCAAATCATTTCTATCTGTTTATCCATAGTGCCCCCCTTGCTGTAGGAATCAAGTCGCATCATGCGACATTATTTGATGAAATAAAACATCTTGCCCAACAGTATGCAACAAAAAAGTTGCATAATGTTAGGGTGATGAAGTACAAATACATTATTATGCTCAAATTGTTGATCGTAAACTAATCGGTAACAGGCTTTGTCCGGATATCTAACTTGCTCTATAACCACAAATTTCAGAGCAGAAACAGGATAATCATCTATGTATGAACTTACCTGGGTAACAAGTCGGCTTGCAGCCGGCCATGCGCCGATGTCCCATGAAGATCTTGACAGCATCAGGGATCAGGGGATTGATGCCATTATCAATCTCTGCGGGGAATTCAGTGACCTGCATCAGCTTGAGGAGCAGGCCGGTTTCGAGGTTTATTACATCCCCATTCCCGATGAAACCGCGCCGACGATAGAGGAGCTTGAAAGGGCTCTGGCCTGGCTTGACGAGGCGATCTATTTAAATAAAAAAGTACTGGTACATTGCCGTCATGGTCAGGGCAGAACCGGCACACTTCTTTCCGCCTATTTTGTCCGCCGTGGTCTTGGTCTGAAAAAGGCTGAAAAAATCCTCAAGAACACCCGTGCCAATCCAACTAATTTCAGTCAATGGAGGCTGCTGCGAAAATTTCATAAACAGGAAGGCGTGTTGACCGCCACCGCTCCGCAGGTGGAGTCGCAGCGTCCGGATGACCTGGCACCTTTTTTAGAGGAATATGAGGCCATCCAGCTTGAACTGACATCTGAAATTGCAAGC
>JAUWLT010000291.1 GCA_030613515.1 Desulfobulbaceae bacterium | reverse complement strand
GCCAGCAGAAAAAGAGCCCCTCCAATAAACACTGTCGTGACCAACCTGCCTGGTTTGCCTGTTGTGTTCCTGCCAAAGGGCAGGAGGAAAAGAAAAAGGCTGATGGACAGGGGAAGAACACAGACCGCAACAAGCGGATGGATATGGAGCAAGAGCTCCTGTGCTCCTAGAAAATACCAGGGGGCCTTGACACTTGCAGGAGTTACTTCAGAATTTGCCATATTCCCCAGCGGAGCATCAACAAACATGGAAAAAAGCAGTACGACACAGGTCACCACAGCCGCAAATGCCATTTCTCGGATCAGTAATTCAGCAACCGGGACGGAATTTTTTTTGCTCCTGTCGGTTGTATGCTTCCTGCCGGGGACCAAAACACCGCCTGCCTTGCGCACAAACCAGAAATGATAGGCCATGAACAGAAAAAGTGCCGCCGGCACAAGGCTGGTATGAACGAAATAAAATAACTGAAGCGTAGCCGCACCCACCTCACTGCCTCCACGCATCATTTTCAGCAGTGATGTACCTATGCCGGGAATATAACCGAGCATGGAGGTGGCAATGGTAACGGCCCAGTAGGAAAGTTGATCCCAGGGCAGCAGGTAGCCGCTGAAGTTGGCCGTCAGGATGAGAACAGCAAGCCCCAGACCGACAAGCCAGTTGCGGCGTCTGGGCGGATAGAATGCGCCGCTTAAAAAGACACGCAGCAGATGCAGGAACACCACGACTATCAGAGCGTGGCCGGTCCAGTGATGCATATTGCGTACAAGCCGTCCTAAAAAAACAGTGCTCTGGATATGCTGAACTGATTCGTAAGCCCGAACAGGCAACGGCTCATAGAAGAAGGCCAGTAACAGTCCTGTTGTCAGTTGCTGCACGACCATAAGGGCAGCCATGCCGCCAAGCCCCCAAGTAAGGGTAAAGCGTAACCCGTCCGTAGGTACTCGCCGGGGTCGGAAGTGGAGGAGAAAGTTTTTGTTCAATGTGAAATCACATATTTCATTGGGGATATGTGTCGATCATGCAGCGAGTTAAGATGTGCGTGAGACTGGCAGAGGTAAAGTCTACTGGTGCGTGGCCGAGCAAAAGCTTAAGATATTTTCTGTCGATATGTAATGAACAAACAGTGAGATGTTCTCCTCTCTTTTTTGCCGAGTTATGTTGGATTGGATTTGAACTGTTACAATCACCAGTCAATTCAGTCCGTCACCTGTCCAGATGTTTTTTTCAGGTTCTTCATGAGATAAAGTGCTGTTCGCAGTTGGTTATCCTGTGCCAGCCGTTGTTCAATTTCCTGTTGTTTCGAATCTGCATCTTTATCTTTTTTCTTATCCTTCCCGTTATTGTTTTTAAAATGATGGGGCAGATCTTTTTCCCTGAGTGACCAGTTGGTTTCACCACCAGGCTTTTCCCCTGCAGGTTTTTCAAGGGGCACAACCATGTCAGGAGTAATGCCGGTGGCCTGGATGGACTCACCGCTGGGAGTATAGTAGCGGGCAGTGGTCAAGCGTAATCCGGCGCCGTCGGGGAGTGGAACAATGGTCTGTACCGATCCTTTGCCAAATGTTTGTGTACCGACGATAATGGCTCTGCCTTGATCCTGAAGGGCTCCGGCAACGATCTCAGAAGCACTGGCAGAGCCGCCATTGACCAAGACGATTATGGGGAAATCATATCTGCCGGTTCCCCGGTGTGCTTCAAAGATCATATCTTCGTCTGAATTCCGTCCCCTCGTGGATACGATAATGCCGTTATCAAGAAATATATCCGTAACTTTGACTGCCTGGTCAAGCAGCCCACCGGGGTTGTTGCGCAGGTCAAGGATCAGTCCGTCTATCTGGTGTTTTTTCTCAGCTTTTTGTAAGGCTTTCCTGAAATCACGAGTGGTGGTGGACTGAAAGTTTGTAATTCGGATATTGAGCAGGCCGGGTTCGAGTTCTATGGATTTCACGGAGTGAACTGGAATGACATCACGTACAAGGACAATGTCTTGTAAGCCCTGCAACCCCTTACGGTGAATAGAGATGGTCACCTCATCCCCCCTGTTGCCGCGAAGTAATTTTACCGCATTCATCAGGGTCATGTTTTTTGTGAGTTGACCATTAATTCTGATGATCTGGTCACCCGCCTGCACTCCCTGCCGGTAAGCCGGTGTGCCCTCAATGGGGGAAACAACGGTCAGTACACCGTCACGAACCGTAATTTCAATGCCGATGCCACTGAAACTGCCCTTGGTCTCCTCTTGCAGTTCTTTGAAATCTTCGGGAGACAAATAGGAGGAGTGGGGATCCAAAGAGACCAACATGCCGTTAATGGCACCGATGATGATATCATGGCTTTTGATTTCATCAACATAGTGCTGCTGCAGGAGGTTTAGGATATTGGCAAAAGTTTCAAGGTTCCTGTAGGTATCTGTTTCCTGTTGCTGGTTGTCAGTCTCGGCAAAGAGCGATCCGGCAGATAGAACTAGAAGAAAACAGAGCAGAAAGCATATCTTTTTCATGAAAGGGTCCAAGACAAAAAAGGTTGGATAG
>JAUWLT010000003.1 GCA_030613515.1 Desulfobulbaceae bacterium | reverse complement strand
CAGAATGCTGCAAAAAGAGGGACAAGGCCAGAGACCTTTGATTTTCTTGGCCTCACCCACTATTGCGGCACAAGACGGAACGGTACGGGGTTTCGGATGAAGCGGGTTACTGCCCGCAAGAAGTTTGTCGCCAAGCTGAGAATCTTTAAAGAGTGGCTGAAAAGGGCCAGAACCTTGAAGACCAGGGAACTCTGGAAAATAGCCGCCACCAAATTGAGGGGCCATTACAACTACTACGGCGTGACCGATAATTATCGTGGTATTAGGCGATTTGAACAAGCGGTCAAAAGGTTGCTGTTCAAGTGGTTGAACCGTAGAGGTAAGAGACGCTGCCTAAATTGGGAAAAATTCAATGTAATGCTGAAGCGATTTCCACTGCCGAAACCACGAATTATGGTCAGTATGTTCGGACAACCTGTAATTCTATGTGAGGAGCCGTGTGCGTAAATAGCGCAAGCACGGTTCTGAGAGGGGCCGGGGCCAACAGGTAAACCAGGTGATATTGACCTTATGATATGTAGTAGCCGCGTGCGGCAAGGCGTAGTCTAAGGCGTTCCTCTTCGGGTTAATTTGAAGAAACCGGTCTACTCGACCTCGTTATGGTAGATCTTCATGAGTTTTTCCGATTTTTTTAAATAAATAATTTTACTGTATCTATCAATGAATATTGTAGAAAAATGTAAATGAGTGATAACTTTTTAAATATCCAGCCTTCCCCTTTAGCCCTTGTTCAATCACTCCGTGATATAGGGTACTCAATGGAGTCAGCCATTGCTGACGTGATTGATAATTCTATTACGGCTGAAGCAAAAAATATCAATGTCAAATTTGCATGGAATGATGGAGATCCATGGCTTGCTATTATAGACGATGGTCACGGCATGACTTCTGCCGCGCTGACCAATGCAATGAGGCTTGGAAGTAAAAATCCTTTGGAGGAACGTAATGAGAGCGATCTTGGCAGGTTCGGACTTGGTTTAAAAACAGCTTCTTTTTCTCAATGCCGTCAATTAAGCCTTGTCAGTAAAAAAGATGGAATCTTAGCTGGCAGGGAGTGGGATCTTGATTTAATCGAAGAAGATCCTGATAGTGGCTGGAGGTTAAGAGTCCTTAATGATTCCAAAATGCAACAAGATAAACACATCGCAGCTCTCCTGCCCATGATCCAGAGCAGAGGCACTATTGTTTTGCTGCGAAAACTGGATCGGTATGATGAGCTGGAGAAGAAATTAAATTCACTTGTTGCACATACACAGACACATCTTGAATTGGTTTTTCACCGTTTTCTTTCACCTCGCAGAGGGAAAAAGAGAATCAACATATCGCTGAATAATGCACCACTAACCGCATTTAATCCGTTTAATCCTTCTCACCCGGCGACTCAGGAGTTACCTGAGCAATCTATACATGTAGACGGACAATCAGTTCATGTTCAACCTTATGTACTACCACACTATAACAAGACATCTCGTGACGAATACCAAAAGTACTCTGGCACAGGTGGATATCTGCAGAATCAGGGTTTTTATGTATATAGAAATCGCAGGCTTATTATCAGCGGAACATGGTTCCGACTTATTAAAAAGGAAGAATTAACAAAATTAGTACGTGTTCAGATTGATCTCCCCAATTCTTTGGATCATCTCTGGAAAATTGATGTGAAAAAATCACATGCATCGCCACCAGAAGCCATCAGGAATGAACTTAAGTTGATTATTGACAGAATAGCTGCTTCAGGAAAAAAGGTATATCGACAGAGAGGGAAAAAACTGGCAAATACAGTGAAAGTCCCTGGGTGGACGAGAACTGCTACTGAGGGGAAAATAACCTATGAAATTAATCGAGAGCATCCCTTGATTAGTCAACTCAAGAGCTTATTACCGAAAGACAAACAACAGGAGTTTAAGGATCTGATTTTTATGCTCGAAAGCAGTTTCCCGACCGAGTTATTTTACAGTGATGTTGCAAAAAAACCTGAAGCACTTAGTAAACCAGTCTTCAATGAAGAGCAAGTCTCTGCTTTACTTGATAGTTTCATAAATCAGATGATTAACAGTGAAGTTCCTGAAACAGAAATTGCGGCCCGCCTGACCTCTATCGATCCTTTTGCCGCTTACCCTGAAGAGGTTGAGAAATTGTTACGACAGAAGGGAATATTGCATGAATGACACTAATAAAAAAACGAATAAATATAGCTTAATTCTGGAAAAAATTGAAGATGGCGTTGCTATTTTGCTTGATGGTGGAAAACAAGATCAAGAAACTATAATCAATTTCGTCAGGATGGTAGTCGCCAGTCAGCACAGCAATAATACTGTTTCTGAACAGGATATTCTTAATGTAACAAAAAGGCTTGAGGCTCGTTTTGATATCAGTATGGAAGTTGGGAATTTTCTCTCTGCTGAAGGGTATATTCCTTGGCTTGACGACGCACGTGAAAATCTTGATTGGTACTATTGGGGACGGTATAAACGACTTCTTCCGGATAAGAAATTCAACCGTGAAGTTATAAATGTTCTGGATATAGACACTAATAAAATCCTTGATCATCTTGAAAATCCTCAAAAAAAAGGAGGGTGGAAAAGAAAGGGACTTTGCGTGGGACACGTTCAATCAGGAAAAACTGCCAACTATCTTGGTGTCATCTGTAAGGCAGCTGATGCAGGTTACAAGGTAATCATTGTGTTGGCAGGGTTATTAAATGCACTCAGAAATCAGACACAGGAACGTATTGATGAAGGATTTGTCGGGTTAGACAGCTCGCAGCAGCTTGGAGCAACAACCCTTGAAGAAAAATTGATTGGTGTCGGTAAATTTTATGATTCTGAAACTTGGCACACACCTGTACCCCTGACCACCAACACCCAAGATTTTGATAGAAATATTGCAACACAGTTAAGAGCCCAAATAAGTCAGTTTAATGAACCTGTTGTTTTTGTACTCAAGAAAAATGTCTCTATTCTGAAAAACCTGATTGATTGGCTTAAACATAATAATTCTGAACTTAACAGATTCCCGATGTTGTTAATTGACGATGAGGCAGATCATGCTTCCGTTAATACCAGTAAAATTGACGAAGATCCCACTGCTACGAACAGGCGCATCCGAGAGCTTTTAGGCTTGTTTGAGCAAAGTTCCTACCTTGGCTATACCGCAACTCCTTTTGCAAATATTTTCATCGATCCTGAAAACGATGACGATATGCTCAAAGACGACTTGTTTCCCAGTGATTTTATAACCAGCCTGGATACCCCGTCAAATTACATTGGGGCAAAACGTATTTTTGAGGAAGAAGGCGATCTCGATATAGTCAGAGAAGTAGATGATTATGAAGATGTCCTTCCCCTTAAACATAAAATAGACGAATTACCTGCGACTTTACCTCCGAGCCTCCACGAAGCTGTGCGTACATTTATTCTTGTAAAAGCTATGAGAAATCTAAGGGGGCAGGAAAATAGTCATAATTCTATGCTGATAAATGTCAGTCGGTTTACCGATATACAATCAAATATTAAATGGCAGGTGCATGAGTACCTTGACGAATTGAGACATGCGGTAAAAAATCACTATGCTCTCTCTGAACATGATGCGATGAAAAATTCCGCCATGGCCAGCATCAGAGAAACATGGGACAAAGAATTTTCTGAAACAGAATTTACATGGAAAAATATCCAAAAAGAGCTGAGTGCAGCTATTTCTCCAATCCATGTTATTGAAGTGAATGGATCTAAAAATTCAGAACCTCTCGACTACAACAAACATGATTATCCGAATGGACGTAATGTGATAACTATTGGCGGGTTAAGTTTATCACGGGGATTGACCTTGGAGGGCTTAACGGTTAGTTATTTTCTCAGGAATTCTATCATGTATGACACTCTGATGCAGATGGGCAGATGGTTTGGGTATCGTACTGATTTTGAGGATATTTGCCGGGTTTACATGAGCGAGAGCGCAAGTTCATGGTATGCCCACATATCTCGGGTTACAGAAGAACTGCGTGAAGAATTCAGGCGTATGGAAAAGGCAAAAATGACTCCTAATGATTTTGGACTGTGCGTGAGAAGCCATCCCGCGACCTTAATTGTAACAGCAAGAAATAAAATGAGAACAGGCCATTTAGTGCCTCGCCAAGTCAGCCTTCAAGGGCGGTTGGTTGAAACATCAGTTTTGTTTAAAATACCGGCTGTTGTAGCAGACAATTTCAAATCGTTCCAGAGTCTGTTTCAGGAATTATCAAAAATACCTGTCGAACAAGATGGCCAGCCTGGGTACCTTTACCGGGCTGTCCCGCTTTCATTGATTATTTCATTTATTCATTCTTATATTAATCACCCAGCTTCACAGCTGACAGAATCAAACCCGATAATTGATTATGCTGAATGGTTACAGAGTAATGGGGTTGGCGAATGGGACGTGGTGGTAATCAGTCTTTCGCAAAAGCATGGCAATAATTTAAAAATACAGCTATCGAATCAGACGATTACATCACAGCGGAGAACTGTATTAGATTGTGCTGGCAACGGAATTGAGCTTAACAAGCGAAGGCTTGCTTCACGTGGTCATGAAAAGGCCGGACTACCAGAGCAAGAGATTGTTGAGGCGGAATCCGAGTACAAACTGAATAATCCAAATCGAAAAAATTTTCCAGACAGTATTTACCGTGGGAAAAGGGAAAAACCGCTTCTGATGCTTCATGTTCTCGACTGTAGGAAAAATGATAATCCAGACAACCCGTTATTCCCAGGCGGGATAGTTGCCTATGGCATCAGCTTCCCTGGAGAAACTGGAAGTCGCAGACCTGAAAGACTTGTGGAATATGTTGTTAACACTGTCTGGTGGAATAACAACTATGCAGACCTGCTTGACGAAGAGGAGGACTCGGTTGATTAACCCTTGGGAAGAAATAGAAACACCGACACATGATTTGCTGTATAGGCGAATAGATCCGGATCACCCTCTCAGGCTGCTGAGGGCAAGGGATGCGTATGGTCGATTTTTGTTCATATACGAATTCCCTCCTTCTGATCATATTCCTGATAATTTCCCTGAATTGAACGGGATTGAACTCCATCTGCAGGAACCAGCAAAAAATCAGTCAGGAAATTGTATGCTTCTTCTTATTCTGAAGGATAAGAAGGAATGGCAGATATTTCTTTCGCTCTGTAATGATATAGTTGCTTCAACAAGGGAACTTGAGCAAGATATTCAAGCTACTCAAATTATCCTGCGAAGACTGAAACGATGGCAGGAATTTCTTCAAAGAGCCCGGTCAGGGCTCCTGCCTGAAAAAGAAATAAAAGGACTGATTGGCGAGCTGCTTTTTATAAAAAGACATTTGATCCCAGCCTTTGGAACAGGTATGGCCATTCAGTTCTGGCAAGGTCCAGAAGATGCCCCTCAGGATTTTAATGTTCATGATTGTGCTATTGAAGTTAAATGCCAGTTGGGAACAACTGCACCACAAGTACGCATTTCATCAGCTGACCAACTGTGTTCCCAGCTACCAGAAATGTTTCTTTATGTAGTGACTCTTGGCAAATCTGAAAAAGACATACAAGAAGCGGTGAACCTTCCCTCTCTGATTAAGGAGCTAAGGAGAGCACTGGAGACGGATTCACCATCAGATTTTGAACGATTTAATAACCTTCTTTATCAAACAGGATATTTTGACTCTGAAGAATATGAACAGTTCAATTATATACCAGTTTTAGAAAAAATGTTCTCAGTGGATAGTGGTTTTCCAAGGATATGTTCTGAAGATCTCGCCTCGGGAATTGAAAGAGTTGTTTATAATATCAAACTTATTGACTGCGAGCCTTTTTCTGCATCTCCTGACTGGATTGAATTGTCATGAGTTACAAAGAATTTTTCAAGGATTACATGCAGGATATTTATGCCCGCTCTGAAGCAGAAAGTGATTTCTCAGAAGTTATTTTCACCGAAAGAGTGTGCGATTTTCTGGTAGATCAAGCCGTGCTGGAAAACTACACTGCTGCCAGTTATAAAAAGACACCCTTGGGAATAAGAGTTGATGCATATGATTATTCTGAAGAATCTGATGCGCTGACCCTTATAGTCACAGATTTTCATAACGAGCCTTATTCGTTGACCAAGACTCTAATTTCCACAGTGTTCAAGCGCGTGATTAAGTTTTTTGAAAAAAGCCTGGACAGCTCATTTTATCAATCTCTGGACGAAAGCGACCTTGGCTACAGCTTGGCAAGAGACATTAATGTCTTCTGCTCTTTGGGAAAACTCAGAAGGTTACAGTTTATTCTGTTTTCCAATGCATTACTGAGCAAAAGTGTTGATGATAAAATATCAGAACAGGAGATTCAGGGGGTTCCATGTTCGTTTGATGTCTGGGATCTGGGCCGTATTCAGCGAATTAAGGAGTCGGGAAAGTCACGTGAAGATATCATTATAGATTTTACTTCGTTGTTAGAGCAAGGTCTTCCATGCTTACCTGCTTTTACTGGAGAGGGGACCTACAAATCGTATCTCCTGGCAATGCCTGGTTCGCTGGTTGCTGACCTTTACGATAAGTACGGAGAGCGTCTATTAGAGCAGAATGTACGAACATTTCTGCAGTTTCGGGGCAAAGTAAATAAAGGTATGCGAAATACTATACAGAATACACCTGAAATGTTTTTTGCGTATAATAATGGGATTACTGCTACTGCCGAAGAGGTTGTCATAACAGAATTGAATGGGCAGGTAAATATTAAATCCATTAAAAACTTTCAGATTGTTAACGGAGGTCAAACAACAGCATCTCTTTTCAATACACACAGAAAAAACAAGGCAGATCTATCTGCTGTATACGTACAGGCAAAACTCACTGTAATTCCTTCAGAGGAAACCGAGAATATTGTCCCAAAAATTTCTGAGTATGCGAATACGCAGAACAAAGTCAGTGCGGCAGATTTTTTTTCGAATCATCCATTCCATCTGCGAATAGAAGAAATATCACGCCGCCTGTGGGCGCCTTCTTCAGCTGGTAGTTTACGGGAAACACACTGGTATTACGAACGAGTCAGGGGACAATACGCCAATGCCCAGACTAATTTCACCCCGGCAAAGAAAAAAGAATTTCTTGTGATTAATCCAAGAAAACAGATGTTCATCAAGACTGACTTGGCAAAATTTGAAAGTTCCTGGAATATGAAGCCTCATATTGTCAGTCTTGGGGCTCAGAAAAATTTTGTTAAATTTGCGGAAGCAGTCGGGAAAAGAAATTGGGAAAAAATTGAAAAAGAATACAATGAGCTTTATTTTAAGCGATTGATTGCAAAAGCGATCCTTTTTCGGACAGTTGACCGGTTTATTATGAAGCAGCCCTGGTATGGGGGCTATAAAGCTAATATTGTAACATATACTGTTGCGAAATTTTCGCAGATGATTGAACAGACAGGTATGTTTCTTAACCTGGAAAGTATTTGGAAACGACAAAGCATTACAGATGAAATGGAGAAGCTTTTAACGCTTATTGCAGAAGCTGTTAATTCTGTGATCCAAGAAACACCACCAGAGATAACGAATGTGACTGAGTGGTGTAAAAAAGAGCTGTGCTGGCAAAATGTACATAAAATTTCATTGGAAATTTCTCCAGAGGTCAAGGGTGAATTGATTTCCAGGACAGAGAGAAAACAGAAGGATTCTGACGCAAAATCAGTTCAGAAAATTGACAATGGAATTCAAGCCCAGAAATATGTACTTGAAAAGGAAGCTTCATTTTGGAGCCTGATGCTTGAATGGTCAAAATCAAACAGAATATTTTCTCCAAAAGAATCAGGAGTGCTGCAGGTTGCCAGCCAGATGCCTTTAAAGATTCCCACTGAAAAACAATCATTATTACTTGTTACTATAGAACAAAAAGCAATAGAAGATGGTTTTGTTTCATGACTCAGATTCCAGTTATAGATCTTTTCGCTGGACCTGGAGGTTTGGGCGAGGGTTTTTCCGCTTATGCAGATCAAAATGGAAAACAGGTGTTTGATATTGCTCTCTCAATAGAAAAAAATCCATATGCACACAGCACTCTTGAATTGCGGAGTTTTTTTAGAAAGTTTCCCCAAGGCCAGGTTCCTGGAGAATATTATGAGTACATTCGTAAAAAATCATTAACCAGTAGCCTGAAGAAGCAACAAAAGCTACGTTATGAACTATTTGAAAAATATCCAGATGAGGCACAGCAGGCACGTCAAGAAGTCTGGCATGCTGAACTGGGAAAAGAAAGCGATCTTCATGATAGGATTGGCTCCAGAATTGCAAAAATTACCGGCAACCCTCTGACAAAATGTTGGGGGGTGATCGGTGGTCCTCCATGCCAGGCATATTCAGTGATAGGGAGATCCAGGAATAAAGGAAAAACTGGTTATTCAGCAGAAAGTGACAAGCGAAGCTATCTGTATCAGCAATATTTACGAGTTATCGCGCGACATGAACCTGATTTCTTCATCATGGAAAATGTCAAGGGCATGCTGTCTGCTCAATTAAATGGCAAGTCTCTTTTTGAACAAATACTCTACGATCTAAAATTTCCCAGGAAAAATCAGAAGTTATCAAAAGGATCAAGCTCCACGCTTGAATACCTGATTTACCCCTTGGCGGTTAATTCCCCTGATTCTAATAAGTCCACTGATTTTATCATTGAAGCCGAATCATACGGAATCCCTCAGGCACGTCACAGAGTAATCCTCTTGGGTATTCGCAAGGGTTTTTCAACAGAGCTTCCAGTTCAATTACGACTAAATAAAGGCAGTGTTTCGGTGCAAGACGTTCTATGTGACCTGCCTGAACTTAGGAGCGGGTTGTCCAGGGAACAAAAAGAAAATAATACATTCGGGCGCTGGGTTGAAAAATTAAGGGAAATCAGTGACCTTGAGTGGCTTGAATGTGGCTCTGACAGAGAACTTGTCGAGTCTGTTCGAGCAGTAATAGCAGAAATTTATAAAAAGGATCTTAATCAAGGAGCTGAATTTTTTCCCGGGCATGTAGGACGGGTAAACAATGAGAAGCTGGCCGCTTGGTATCTGGATGAAAATCTTGCAGGAGTATGTAATCATACCAGCAGATCACACATGGTGTCTGATCTGCATCGTTATCTTTATGCCGCATGCTTTGCTGAACTGCATGGGCGTTCCCCGCTTATCACGGAGTTTCCTGACGAATTGATCCCTGAACATAAAAACGCGAAAAGTGGCAATTTCAATGACCGTTTTCGCGTACAGGTTGCCGATAATCCGTCTACAACAGTGACCAGCCATATCTCCAAAGACGGCCATTATTTCATTCATTACGATCCTGAGCAGTGCAGAAGTTTAACGGTCAGGGAAGCTGCCCGTCTTCAAACCTTTCCTGATAACTATTTTTTTGAGGGGAGTAGGACACAGCAATACATACAGGTTGGTAATGCTGTCCCCCCATTACTGGCAAAGCAGATAGCTGAGGTTGTACATGATTTGATCAAACGGGCTATCGCCTGAACCTATGGATTCTCTCTCCTGCGAACGGCGAAGCTGGAATATGTCACGAATTAAAAATCGTGATACAAAACCAGAATTAATTGTTCGGTCTTTACTACATCGCAAAGGATACCGTTTCCGACTGCATAGAAAAGATTTACCAGGAAAACCGGATATTGTTTTACCTCGCTTTAAAAAGATTATTTTTGTTCATGGTTGTTTCTGGCATCGACACAAGGGGTGTCGTTATTCCTATAAGCCAAAAAGCAGAATTAACTTCTGGCAGGAGAAATTTAGCCAGAATGTTAAACGGGATCAAGAAGTCCATGATGCATTATTGAAACTTGGATGGGAGGTACACGTAATCTGGGAATGCGAGACAAAAAAATCAGAAGTGTTAGACAAAATTGTTGAAAAAATCTTTAGCCAAAAAAAAATAGTAGAGGCAGATTGATTCCGTACCAAAAGTCAAGATATCTCCTATAAACCGTAACTCAGCTAACATTTAAAATATCTTATTATTATGGGAAGATGTAAGATTGGAGGTCTGTCGAGGTATCTTGCCCCCCTGCTGTAGAAGCATCTAAGGGACTTGAAATTTTCTAAAATACCGTTTATGGTGTTTCCATACTGCAAAAAAGGAGCCTATGCATATGAAGACATCGACTTTAGTTCGGAATGGTGTGTCACCAGAAATGGTGGAGATGATTTCTCGATTAGTTGCGTTAGTTCCATGGCCTGCTCGCCGTCAGTCCATGGGGGATGTAACTTTGACTATTTTAGACGGCAAGCCTCGTGTTGCTGAAAAGGAATTTGGCTGGAGCAGGTATAGCGTGACGCTCGGCATCAACGAATTTCGAACTGGTATAACTTGCATTAATGATTTGTCTCGACGGCACAAGCTAAAATCTGAAGAAAAGAACCCCAAGCTACTGGATGCCATACAGAAAATAATGGATCCACACAGCCAGGCTGAGCCACGATTACGGACGACACTACTTTATACAAACATAACTGCTCAATCCGTATATGATGCACTTGTTGCTGAAGGATGGCCTAAAAAATCATTACCGACTGTTCGAACCATTTCCAATATTTTGAACCGGCATGAGTACCGATTACGTACCGTTGCCAAAACCAAAGTACAAAAAAAACGGCAGAGACCGACATCATCTTCAAAAACGTCTGGCAAGTGAACTCGTGGGCAGACTCTGATCCTGCCACATTGAGAATCAGCATCGATACCAAAGCGACAATACATGTTGGTGATTACTCAAGAAGAGGTCAATCGCGAGGTTATGTCACAGTTAAGGCCTGGGATCATGATATGCGACCGAAGGAGAAATTGGTTCCCGGTGGGATACTGGAACCAGTCTCCGGCAGATCTTTTCTGTTCTTTGGGAGCAGCAATAAAACAAGTGACTTTCTGGTTGATGGAATACTTCTGTGGTGGGCGGAAAGAAAGGGAGAACTTTCTCATGTGAGACAGTTGGTGGTTAATATGGATAACGGTCCGGAATGCAGTGGCCGTCGGACTCAATTTTTGTATCGGATGACTGAGTTTTCCGATTTGACCGGATTGACAATCAGGCTAATTTACTATCCACCCTATCACAGCAAATACAATGGGATTGAGCGTTATTGGGCAGGACTTGAAAAGTCTTGGAATGGATATCTTCTTGATAGTGTCGCAACGGTATTGAATCGTGCTGGTAACTTTGTTTGGCGAGGAACACAAACAACGGCAAGGCTACTGGATACATTGTATGAAAAGGGGGTCAAGCTCTGTGGCAAGGAGAAAGATGACCTCGAAAAACGTTTGTTGCGCTCTCGGAAACTTAGGTGGTGGGATATTGTAATATGTCCTAAAGTGGTATAATTGAAATTTCTATGTCCCTAAGTGGATGGATTTTCTACAAGGCTATCTCGCTTCGTGTCAAAGAAATTTCAAGCAAAATACTTGTAACCACTATTGACAGCAATGCCATCGATTTTAGAATAGGTATTGAAGGGATTAAGGAACTGGAAACAATAAAACAGACGGATTTACCGGTCTTACCTGTGTGGATTAGTAGTGAGTTCAGATGGAAAACAACAAGACCAGCAACACACATGTGACGGTATTTTTGACGGTACTTTTTATAGTTCAATGTTAATATCTATGTGATAGCAAGCAGTTGCTTGTTAAAGTCAAGTCCCTGCATCTCGATATAATCCTCGTAACCTGTATTGGTTACGAGGATTTTTTTGTTCGAAATGACCACTGTCCATTCTGTTTTTTTCCATTGCGTCCCTGTCGATTTAGACATTGCTCTATTATCCTAAATGCGATATCAATAAATATATGTTTTTCAACATGTTGAGTATCCGCACCTATCCCGTTGGTAATCAATAAGAATTTTGATGAATAATCCCAACCTAAATCCTGAACAAAAAGTCCGTGACACTATTGATCGTATGTTACGGGAAGTCGGATGGGTTGTGCAGAGTAAGAAAAAAATTGATTTTACCGCCGGATCGGGCATTGCCATCCGTGAATATCAGACCGATGTTGGGCCAGCTGACTACGTCCTCTTTGTTGACCGCAGGCCTGCCGGTATCATTGAGGCGAAAAGAGAAGAGGAAGCGCAGAACATCACCAGGGTGGAAGAGCAGTCCGCCGAGTATGCTCATGCCCGGTTAAAATGGATCTCAGATGATACGCCCCTTCCCTTTATTTATGAAAGTACCGGCAGCCTGACCCGGTTTCGTGATGATCGAGATCCACGGCCTCGTTCCCGGGAGGTTTTTTCCTTTCATAAACCGGAAACATTGGTCGACTGGCTTGAAGAAGAGTTCACGCTCAGGACAAGATTATTCAGCCTCCCGGTTCTTGCCCCACAAGACCTCCGCGACTGCCAGATCAGCGCCGTCACCAGGCTGGAAGAATCATTCAAACAGAACCGGCCCCGCGCCCTCATCCAGATGGCGACCGGCTCGGGCAAGACGTATACGGCCATTACCTTTATCTACCGCTTGCTGAAATATGCGAATGCCAAACGGATTCTCTTTCTGGTGGATACAAAAAATCTCGGAGAACAAGCTGAGCAGGAGTTCATGGCTTATCTGCCAAGCGATGATAACCGCAAATTCACCGAACTGTATAATGTACAGCGTTTGAAATCCGAGTATATTGCCGGGTCAAGTCAAGTCTGCATCAGCACCATTCAGCGTTTCTACTCCATTTTAAAGGGCGAGCCCATGGATGAAGCGGCTGAACTGGAGAATCCAGCTGAACATGCCTTGCCGGAGCAACCCCTGCCCGTGGTGTATAATGATAAAATTCCCATCGAGCATTTACAGCTATGAGGAAATAGCGGCCCGGGACAAAACAAGCCTTGATATCTTCTGGCTCAAAGATAAAAGCCTGACCGATCTGGATGATCTTCCGGAGCCGGATATTCCGGCTGCCGAGATCATTGAAAACCTTGAAGCCGGCCTGGCAAATTTCCGGGAGGTAGCGATAGGGTTGGTACAAAAATGAGCGAAATCAATTTATCAAGGTGCCCTTCTGGAATATGGCCGGATACACAGGCTTTATTATTCCAACGATTAGCATGATAATTTACCTCGACGAATCCGGTGACCTTGGTTTTGATTTTAACGAGAAAAATCCTTCACGAAAATTTGTCATTACCATATTGGTTTGTAACGGGCAGGAAGTCAGCAGAGAATTTCGCAAAGCGGTCAGAAGAACGATTAAAAATAAGCTTAATCGGAAGAAAGCCAAACGGCGAACTGTTCAGGAATTAAAGGGAACACGCTCGACCATAGCAGTTAAAAAATATTTTTATGGTCAGTGCCCTGATACGGGCTGGCGAATTTATACGATAGGCTTAAACAAAAAAAGGGTTTATGACAACCTGCAGTCCCCGGTGGGTAAGAAAAAGCTGTATAATTTTCTGGCTCGTTTTCTTTTGCAAAAAGTAGATTTAACTGATCCCGGCAACGCGGTAACGCTGGTTATTGATAAAAGCAAGAATAAAGATGAGATTGCTGATTTTAACAACTATGTTGCAAACCAGCTCGAAGCGTTATTGCCCCTGGAGATACCACTGAACATTTACCATGAGCGTTCTCATAAAAACACAGGTTTGCAGGCAGTAGATTTATTCTGTTGGGGAATTTTCAGGAAATACGAACGGAATGATTATGAGTGGTACCGGGTAGTTTGCTCAAAAATTACTTACGAGACAGAATATCTCCCGTAAATAAAAAAGACGGTCCCTGCTATGCCGATAATCCCGGGGTTTTAGCCAACCGATGGAAGGGAACGCCCCGGGCACATAACAGGATTTACCCGTCTCTAGTTACATTATTAAGCAAAGGGCTGTCGCATGTCAACTAAAAATACGCAGAATGCGTACTCACAAAATGAAAGCAAGAAAGGAAAGGGTCAGGAAAGGGGTCAAGTCGCCGTTTGACTCTTCTTGTTAAATCGCTTGATTGTTGCACTTTTTTGAATTTGTCCCAGACTAAAGGCTACTATTGTACGCCGCCGAAATGGGAGTCATGATATCTCCTAAAAACCGTAACTCAGCTAACATTTAAAATATCTAATGATTATAGAAAGATGTAAAATTGGAGGTCTGTCGAGGTGTCTTGCCTCCCTACCGTAGAGGCATCTAAGTGATGGATTTTCTTTCAATGGTTCGGAACTACCCGAAATATATTACTTTTTCTTTTTCTATTGTCCAGTAAGCTACAGTAAGATATGGTGAGACCTAGAAGTTTTGGGGGCCTTTTTTTCCTTGTCACCCCTACTGGAGGAAAATTCTGGAAATTCAAATATCGTTTCGAGGGGAAAGAGAAAAGCTTTCCTTTGGTGCATACCCTGATATTTCCCTCGCATATGATCAAGTCATACCGCTGTCGAAGCCAGGCAAAAGCGTGAACAGGCACGGTCGTTATTGGCCAACGGAGTTGATCTTAGCGTCACCAAAAAAGCGCAAAAGGCTGCTGACACCCAGGAAACCGAAACTTTTGAGATTATTGCCCGCGAGTGGCATGGCAAGTTTGCTCCCTCCTGGTCAACAAGTCATGCCGACAAGATCATCCGGCGTTTTGAACTCTATGTCTTTCCCTGGATTGGTTCAAAGCCGATCAAATCCATTACCACCCAGGAGCTGTTGACCGTTCTCAGAAGAATCGAGGCAAAGGGCATCCTTGAAACCGCCTACCGGACACAGCAGAATTGTGGACGGGTTTTTCGCTACACAGTTGCCACTGGAAGGGCTGAACGTGATCCAAGTGGCGATCTGCGCGGTGCCCTTCCTCCGGCCAATGGCAAACATATGGCCACCATCACCGATCCGAAGGAAATCGTGGCCTGCTCCGGGCTATTGCCGACTACCAGGGTAGTATTGTTACACGATGTGCTCTACGCTTTGCACCATTGGTCTTTGTTCGCCCTGGTACGACAGGCACGGGAGATCTTACAGGAAATCCGGCATGGCCGTTTTGTTTTTCCAAGCCCTCACACTGACATGAGACCCATGAGCAACAACGCTGTCCTTGCGGCCTTGAGATGCATGGGATATGCCAAGGAAGAGATGAGCGGTCACCGATTCAGGAGTGGCCAGTACCCTGTTGAACGAGCAGAGATGGAAAACCGGAACGCCATTGAACACCAGCTTGCCCACGCTGAACGTAACAGCATTCGGGCCTCGTATAATTTTGCCGATGTCCCCGAGCGCAGGGAAATGATGCAACACTGGGCAGATTATTTGGATCGGCTGGTGAATAGGGAGGGAAACAAAATAACACAAGATACTTGCGCTACATAGAAACACGGGTTACAGTAACAGGAGTTTCTTAACGGAGGGAGCTTATGGAATTTTATGCCCGTACGCAAGAATTAAAACTTCTTAACCAACTTAAAGAACAAACAGCAGATACTGCTCGAATGACTGTACTGACTGGTCGTCGGCGAGTTGGTAAAACAAAGCTTGCTCTGGAGTTTGCCCGTGACCATAAGCATCTGTATTTTTTTATCGCCAAGAAATCTGAAAAGTTACTCTGCGAAGAGTTTCTAACAGAAATAAACAATCTTTTTTCAGTTCCGGTTATTGGTGAAATCCGGTCTTTCAAGGATATCTTCGCCTTACTGCTTCAGCTGGCCGAAACAGAGCAATTTACTCTCATCCTTGATGAGTTTCAGGAATTTTATACGATCAACTCCGCAGTTTACTCCGAGTTACAACACCTTTGGGATCTGGGTAAAGACAAGGCTCATCTGAACCTTATCTGCATTGGCTCTGTATATTCCCTTATCAACAAGATATTTCAAAATTCCAAAGAACCACTTTTTGGCAGAGCAGACCGAATAATTTCTCTCAAACCATTTTCTATCTCTACCCTGAACCAGATCCTCACGGATCATAAGCTCGACAAATCCAGAACATTGTTTGAGTGGTACGTTCTAACCGGTGGAATGCCAAAGTATATTGACAGCCTTATCAGTAACAGTGACGGAACTCTCACGAACATGCTGGAATTTATGGTGTCGGAGTACTCCCCATTTTTGCAGGAGGGAAAAAATGTGCTCATTGAAGAGTTTGGCAAAGAATACGGAACCTACTTCTCCATCCTTGAACTGATAAGCCGTGGAAAAACAAGCCGTGGTGAGATTGAATCTGCGATGGAAAGAAATATCGGTGGTTACTTAAGCAGGCTGGAAAATGACTATAATCTTATCAGCAGAATCAGGCCCATTAACGCCAAGCCCAATGCCAGGCTTGTCAAATACTGCCTTGAAGACCATTTTCTTAAGTTTTGGTTCCGTTTCATACATCGCAACTGGAGTGCAGTTGAAACCGGTAATTTTGGTTATATCAGACAGATAATTTTACGTGATTTTCAAACATATTGTGGTCGTATTCTTGAACAATTTTTTCATGATCTTTTTGCAGCCAGCGGTAAATATAATCAGCTGGGTACATATTGGGAGAAAAAGAATCTGAACGAAATTGATCTGGTTGCAATTAATGATATCGAGAAGACTATTATTATGGCTGAAATTAAAATGAATAAGAAGAGGATTAATATGAATATCCTCAAAGATAAATCAAAGAAACTTCTGGCTTCTTACCCGGACTATGAACCTCAGTGGCTTGCCCTTGGCATTGATAATATTCCGCAATATGTTAATGCCACTGCTCAATAGTCTAATATAGAGAAGAAGTGGCCAACATGATACCCGGCAGTGGTATGACTTGATCATATGCGAATGACAACCGTTAAGATTTTAACAAAACAGCTGAAAAAGTCACGTACTGAATGTGCCTGTTTGCGAAAAGAAAATGAACTATTAAAACAAAAGTTAAATGACCCCGGCAAAGCCGGGGGTCATTTAACTAGCTGTGCTGATGAACATCCTCAGCATATAGGCCTCCCGATTTGTCAAGATTTGAAATATTAGTATTATTTTAAGTAATTACTGTACTTGTTGGATTTCCTGCATCGCCACCATGTTTACGCAGCCCTCGTAATCTTCATTGATTGCGAGGGTTTTTTTGTAGTGTCACCAGGATAGCTGCAGGCATTACATAAAGCAGATTGACTGCCCACCGTCAGACCATGAAATTCTTACTTGCGCTGCTCGATTTTCATGGTAATGTCAAGCCATGATTAAACGCCTTGCCATACTTAACAAACTAAAAAAGAGTCTTGCCCGAAGCCGTGTGGTAGTGTTGACCGGGCCACGCCAGTGCGGCAAGACAACGTTGGCCGGAGAGTTGCTCTCTGAAGATTCCGTCAACTATTTTGACCTGGAAGATCCAGCCAGCCTTGCACGGCTTGACGAACCGATGACTGCGCTCAAACCACTGGAAGGCTTAGTGGTGATCGATGAAGTACAACGGCGACCTGATCTCTTTCCGGTTCTGCGTGTACTGGCAGATCGCGAAAAAACTCCTGCACGTTTTCTAATCCTCGGTAGCGCTTCGGGAGATCTGTTGCGGCAGACCTCTGAAAGCCTTGCAGGGCGGATGGAACAGGTAACCATCAGTGGTTTTTCGATGCAGGAGCTTGGCCATGAAGCGGAGCAATCACTATGGTTACGCGGCGGCTTTCCGCTTTCCTATCTGGCTGGAGATGAAAAAACCAGCATTTCATGGCGCAAAAATTTTATCCAAATTTTGCTGGAGCGTGACTTCCCACAGTGGGGTATACGTGTGCCTGCTGTTGCCTTGCAGCGTTTTTGGACAATGCTGGCCCATTATCACGGTCAGACCTGGAATGCAGCGGAGCCGGCCCGGGCTTTGGGAGTAAACGAATCAACCACCCGCCGTCACCTGGATCTGCTATCCGATGCTTTCATGATCCGCCAACTGCAACCTTTCCATGCAAATTTACGAAAACGCCAGGTGAAAGCGCCGAAAATCTACGTTCGTGACAGCGGACTTCTGCACCAGTTGCTGGGTATCGATTCACTCAAGGCACTTCTTTCCCATCCTAAGATAGGAGCCTCATGGGAAGGATTTGTAATCGAACAAATATTGATGGCGGAACCGTATGACGAAGCGTTTTTCTGGGCCACCCATCAGGGTGCGGAAATCGACCTTATTTTACGACAAGGCAGCAGATTGCTTGGCGTAGAATGCAAGCGTACCGACACGCCGCGCCTGACCCCTTCCATTCGTATTGCAATTGAAGATCTGGGACTTGACCGGGTGGCTATAGTATATCCTGGAACTAAGCGTTTCCCCATAACAGAACAGGTGGAAAGTGTACCGCTTCAGATTGTCGCCAGTGGAAAGCCGCTATTCATCTGAATATTTGATAAAAGGAATAGAAGGAATAGGGAATAGTTTTCAGCAAAAGATAAACCCATCATCACTGCTGACTATTTAGAAGAGAAAATTGAAAACAGATGAGCCCCATTTTTGAATACTTATTAACCCTATACAAACGATATGACCTGCGAAATTCACGCCCGCGAAAAAATTAATCAGCTTCTTACCCAGGCGGGTTGGCTTGTTCAGGATGTCAAAGACACCAATATTTTTGCCGGCAAGGGTGTTGCTATTCGTGAATTTCCCCTTAAATCGGGCCATGGCTTTGCCGATTATCTTCTCTATGTGGACGGCAGGGCTGCAGGCGTTATCGAGGCTAAAAAAACCGGCACCACCCTGACCGGGGTTGAAACCCAATCCGACAAATACTCCAAAGGTCTACCCGATGGCCTGCCCGCCTGGTCCACTCCGCTGCCTTTCTGTTACGAATCCACAGGGGATGAAACCAGATTTACCAACAATCTCGACCCCGAACCCCGCTCCCGGCAGGTCTTTGCCTTTCATAAACCGGACTACATCTTCGAGGAAGCAGAGAAGGGATTCAACCAAACCGGTGAAGCCAGCCCCGAATACCTCCACCGATCAACCACCCTCCGAGGCCGCCTGCGCAACATGCCGGAGCTCATTGAAGATGGTTTCTGGCCCGCTCAGATCCAGGCGGTTCGTAACCTGGAGAAGTCCCTGCCCAAAGACTGTCCCCGTTCCCTGATCCAGATGGCCACCGGCAGCGGCAAAACTTTCACTGCCATCAGCATCATCTACCGGCTCATAAAGTTTGCCGGTGCCCGGCGCGTCCTCTTTCTGGTCGATCGCGGCAACCTGGGCAAGCAGACCTTAAAAGAGTTCCAGCAATACGTTTCGCCATACAACAACTTCAAGTTCAGTGAGGAATTCATTGTCCAGCGACTCACCTCAAATACTATCGATACCACTGCCCGGGTCTGTATCTCCACCATCCAACGGCTCTACTCGATGCTTAAAGGCCAGGAGCTGCCCGAAGAGGTTGAGGATCAATCTATCCAGGGGCTGGACAGCCTGTTCAAAGAGGTCCTGCCCCTGGAATACAATCCCAATATTCCAATCTCCACCTTTGATTTCATTATAACCGATGAATGTCACCGCTCCATCTACAACCTCTGGCGGCAGGTGCTGGAGTATTTTGATGTCCATCTGATCGGACTCACCGCCACCCCGTCCAAGCAGACCTTTGGTTTTTTCAACCGCAACCTGGTCATGGAATATGATCATGAACGGGCCGTGGCCGATGGTGTCAACGTCAACTATGATGTTTACCGGATCAAGACCAAAATCACTGAACAAGGCTCCAAGGTCGAGTCCGGCTACTATATCGACAAACGAGACCGCGAGACCCGCACCACCCGCTGGGAAAAACTGGAAGAGGATTTTGAGTACGATCCCAACAGGCTCGACCGCGACGTGGTGGCTGTTGACCAGATCCGTAAGATTATACAAACTTTTCGGGACAAGGTGCTGACCGAAATTTTCCCGGGCCGGGAATATGTGCCCAAGACCCTGATCTTTGCCAAAGACGACAGCCACGCTGAGGATATTGTCAAGATTGTCCGCGAGGAGTTTGGCAAGGGCAATAATTTCGCCCAGAAGATCACTTACAAGACCACCGGCAGGAAACCCGAAGAACTGATTGCCGAATTCCGCAACAGCTTCAACCCCCGTATTGCCGTGACTGTTGATATGATCGCCACCGGCACGGACATCAAGCCATTGGAAATCGTCATGTTCATGCGGGCTGTGAAATCCCGCTCCTTTTTTGAGCAGATGAAAGGCCGCGGCGTGCGGATCATCAACTCCAACGACCTGCAGTCGGTCACCCCGGATGCCAGGGTCAAGGACCACTTCATTATTGTCGATTGTGTTGGTGTCTGCGAGATGGACAAGACCGATTCCCGGCCCATGGAGAGAAAGCCCACAGTCAGTCTTGAAAAACTCCTGCAGGCTGTGAGCCTCGGCAACACTGAGCCGGATGTGATCTCGTCGCTGGCTGCCCGAATAGCCCGCATCGGACGGCAGATTACATTGGAGGATGACCAACAGGTAACCGAACTTTCCGGCGGCAAAACCCTGGAGCAGTTGACTACCGATCTGGTTACCAGCATCAAACCCGACAACCATATTGAAAGGGCCGGACAGGATAATGACGGGGTTGATCCGGATGATGCGCAGATCAAACAGGCTGCAAGCCAATTAATCGCCGAAGCCACTCTACCATTCCATAATCCTGAACTCCGCAACTTCCTGGTCGAGGTCAAGAAAAAGCACGAGCAGGTCATTGACAACATCAGTGAAGATCAGCTTCTCTCTGCTGAATTTTCGGCCGAGGCCCTGGAAAAAGTCAAGTCCATGACCCAGTCCTTTGAAAAGTTTGTGAATGATAACCGTGACGAGATCACCGCCCTGCAGGTTTTGTACTCCAAGCCCTACAAGAGCCGGTTGCGCTTTGAGGATATCAAGGAACTGGCCGCATTGATTGAAAAACCGCCGCACCATTTCCGGGTCGACAGCCTCTGGGATGCTTACGCTGCCCTGGAGAAGGCCAAGGTTAAAGGGGCCAATGCGCCGCATATCTTAACCGACCTGGTTTCCCTGGTCCGTTTTGCCATGCACCAGGAGAATGAGCTGGTGCCGTTTCCGGAAAAGGTCGAAGTTAATTTCAATGCCTGGCTCGCCCGGCAGGAATCATCAGGCAGGAAATTTACCCATGAACAGCGCCAGTGGCTGACCATGATCCGTGACCATATTGCCGCCAATCTCGGCATTGACACCGATGATTTTGATTATGCACCCTTTTCACAACAAGGCGGACTGGGCAAGGTGCATCAGCTCTTTGGCGATGAGCTGGACATAATTATTGAGCAGTTAAACGAGACGTTGGCAGCATGACCAGCCTTAATGATAAAGAAAACATGGGTCCTTTACCAGAAAATTGGGAAAGCGTTGCCCTTAAAGAAGTTGTCTCGAAACTAGTGGACGGCTCACACAACCCACCTAAAAAAACGAATTACGGGTTTCCGATGTTGAGCGCTCGAAATATAAAGAACAATCAAATAGTTTTCGATAAGTTTCGTTTCATCTCTGAAAACGATTTTAAAAAAGAACATACACGAACTCGTATCGATCCTGGTGATGTCCTTCTTACGATAGTCGGCACTATAGGCCGTTCTGCAGTTGTTCCGGCTGGTTTAAAAGATTTTACTCTTCAACGAAGCGTTGCTATCTTGACGCCCCTTAAGATACTTCCAAAATACTTGATGTATCAACTTCAATCTCCTTTTATTCAAAGACATTTTGTTGAGAATGCACGGGGCACTGCCCAGAAAGGTGTCTATTTAAAAACTCTCGGTCAAACTCCGATTAGAGTCGCCCCCCTCGAACAACAAAAACGCATCGTTGCGGAAATCGAAAAACAATTCTCCCGGCTTGATGAAGCCGTTGCCAACCTCAAGCGCGTCAAGGCCAACCTCAAACGCTACAAAGCCGCCGTCCTCAAAGCCGCCGTCGAAGGCAAGCTCACCGAAGAATGGCGTAAACAACATCCCGATGTTGAACCCGCCGCCAAACTCCTGGAACGAATAAACACTGAACGAAAAGAACGCTACAAGGCACAGCTATGGGAATGGAAAGAGGTTGTTAAATCGTGGGAACTATCTGAAAAAAGAGGTAAAAAACCTGCAAAACCAAGAAAGACAAAAGAGTTATTGCCTTTAAGAACAGATGAGTTGGATAGGTTGCCAGGACTACCATCGGAGTGGACTTGGTTAAAACTAGGCAATTTTAACTTAGAGGTGTTTGACGGACCGTTCGGTTCAAATCTTAAGAGTAGTGATTATGTTAGACAAGGTGTCCGAGTTATTCGTCTGGAGAATATCGGAGAGCTGGAATTTATCGATAGAAAGAGGACATATGTATCTGAAAGTAAATATCTTAGTTTGGAAAAGCACAAAGTTAGCTTTGGAGATATTATTTTTTCTTCATTTATTGCAGGTAGTACTCGTGTAGTCGTACTCCCAAAACATATCGAAGCTGCCGTTAATAAAGCCGATTGTTTTTGTGTGCGTGTTCATGGTGAAATAATCTTGAATCGATTTCTTGAAATATTTTTCGGATCAAGATGTAGTTATGAGCAATTGGTAAATGAAATACATGGTGCCACCAGACCCCGTATCAATACAACGCAGCTAAAAAATTGCGCAACTCCGTTATGCTCTCCGGCTGAACAAAGTGCGATTGTAGCAGAGGTGGATAGAAGGGTTTCGTTATTGAAAGAAATAGAAAGAGAAGTGGATGCAAATATAATACGAGCAGAACACCTCCGTCAATCAATTCTAAAAAAGGCCTTTTCCGGACGGTTACTCGAACCGAAAACTTTAGGAGAAAAATAACCATGGCAAAAATAGAAGGATTCAGGATTAAAAATTACCGGGTATTGAAAGACGTAACCCTCGGGAAACTGTGGAACATGCAACAAGCTCAGCCACTAACACCAATGACAGCGGTTATTGGCAAAAACGGTGTCGGCAAGAGTTCCCTGTTCGATGCTTTTGGCTTTCTTGCAGATTGTCTGAAATTAGGTGTTGAAGAAGCTTGTGATGTCAGAGGACGGGGAGGATTTGACCGTATTCGTTCTCAGGGTGAGAATGGCCCTATTGAGTTCCAGGTATATTACAAACAAGATGGGAAAGCCCGGCCAATCACCTATGAGCTTGCCATTGATGCCGATAAAACCGGTCGCCCCTATGTAAAATTAGAACGTCTTCGCCAGCGCCGTAAAGGACAAAAACATGGCTGGCCCTTCTCGTTTCTTATGTTGAATGAAGGTAAAGGCGTTGTGTGGAAAGGCGAGGGATTGGGGCAGCAGATTGATGAAGGTAAGGCAGGTTTTGACTTATCCAAATTGATTGAAAAAATTGAAGCAACATCACAAAAAGAAGAAAGCCGTGAAACAGAGATTATTGAACTGCAGGACAAACGTAAGCTTGGCATTGCAACTCTTGGTGCCCTGAAACAACATCCGCGGATATCGGCTTTTCGACAGTTCATCGAAGGATGGTATTTGAGTTACTTTACACCTGATGCCGCACGCAGTCTTCCCTTGGCCGGCCCACAAAGACATTTGAATATACACGGAGACAATCTTGGCAATGTCGTTCAGTTCATGGAGCGTGAACATCCGAGACGTTTTAAGAAAATCCTTAATCGAATTGCTGATAAAATCCCCGGCGTTGATAGAATCGATACCGAAGAGAGTTCTGATAAACGTTTGCTTCTCCGTTTTAACGACAAAGGCTTTGATGATCCGTTTTACTCTCAGCAAATGTCCGATGGCACCTTAAAAGTCTTTGCCTACTTGCTGTTATTAGAAGACCCAACACCTCCGCCGTTTATCTGTATTGAAGAACCTGAAAACGGTCTTTATCACAAACTCCTCGAAACCTTGGCTACTGAATTCCGTACACATGCAACCGGCAAAAAGAACGCACCACAACTCTTTATCACAACCCATCAACCCTATTTTGTTGATGCGCTCGCACCGGATGAGACATGGATTCTTGAAAAGGGTACGGATGGTTTTTCGAGTATCCGCAGGGCCAGCGACGATGCGACCGTCAAAGCCATGGTAGATGAGGGTTTTCCTCTTGGTAGCCTCTGGTACAGTGATTATCTGGATGCGAGGTGAGCAATGCACTATGAAATACTTGTCGAAGATGCATCAGGAAAAATCGCATTAAAAGCCATTCTGGAAAAAATTCTTGGCCCAAATGGACAAGATCATACCTATAGAATAATTTCTTATAAAGGCATTGGCCATATTCCAAAAAACCTCAAGGAACGACAGATCCGCAAAAACGGATTCTTCTGGACCGATTGCCAAAGTTACTCAGAGGCTATGGTAAAAGCCTCCACAATATTCCTGCTGTGGTTGTCGTGGTCGTGGACCTGGATGATCAAGACTGTCTGGTGTTTAAACAAGAAATGCTCAATATTTTGAACATCTGCAATCCACAGCCAAATACACTGTTCAGGATTGCGATAGAGGAAAGCGAAGCCTGGTTACTTGGAGACCGTAACGCCGTAAAAGCCGCCTATCCTCGTGCAAGAGATAAGCACCTGAACGCTTATGTCCAAGACAGCATTTGTGGAACATGGGAAATACTTGCTGATGCCGTCTATCCGGGGGGATCGCAGAAGTTAAAGAAATTGGGATGGCCCCATACAGGACAGGCCAAATGCGCATGGGCATGTAACATCTCTCCCCACTTGGATGTAGAGATTAATCAATCAAAAAGTTTTCAGGTTTTTCGTGACGGCATCAAAGATCTGATGCAAGAAGAGGGCGAGAGAGATGAATGAACTTGCGAGAATTAGAAAATGACCCCGGCAAATATCGTCCATAAACTCTGGAACTACTGTAACGTCCTGCGTGATGACGGGATGAGCTATGGCGATTACGTCGAACAGTTGACCTACCTGTTGTTTCTCAAGATGTCGGATGAGCGTACCAAGGCCCCTTATAATAGGCCGAGTGCGGTGCCGGCAGGCTACGACTGGCCCAGCCTGATCAAGAAAGATGGTGATGAGCTGTTTGATCATTACCGTCATCTCCTTGATCAGTTAGGCAAGGAAAAAGGACTTCTTGGCCTGATCTTCAATAAATCCCAGAACAAGTTTCAGGACCCGGCCAAACTGCGCCGCCTGCTGGTTGATCTGATCGGTAAGGAAAACTGGTCAATAATGAGCGCCGATGTCAAGGGTGATGCCTACGAGGGGTTGCTGGAAAAAAACGCCCAGGACACCAAGTCCGGGGCTGGACAGTACTTCACTCCCCGCCCGCTGATCCGGGCCATGGTTGATGTGATCCAGCCGGGACCGGGCGAGAAGATCTGTGACCCGGCCTGCGGGACCGGTGGTTTTTTACTGGCTGCCCATGACTACATCATTGCCAACAACCTCAATATGACCAAGGATGAAAAGCGCGCACTCAAGGATGCGACTTTTTCCGGCTGGGAGCTGGTGCAGAGCACAGCCCGCCTTTGTGCCATGAACCTGATGCTGCACGGTATCGGCAACAACGGCGGCAAGCTGCCGTTGACCGTGAGCGATGCCCTGGCTGCCGATCCAGGCGAGCGTTTCGAGATTGTTTTGACCAATCCCCCTTTTGGCAAGAAGAGCAGTACCACCATTATCGGTGAAGACGGCAAGGTTACCAGGGAGAAGGATATTGTCGAGCGGGAGGACTTCTGGGCCACCACCTCCAACAAACAGCTTAACTTTCTCCAACATGTCAAGACGCTCCTCAAGCAGCATGGCCGCTGCGGGATTGTAGTGCCGGACAATGTGCTCTTTGAAGGCGGGGCCGGGGAGACCGTGCGCCGTAAACTTTTGCACGATTGCGACGTCCACACCTTGCTGCGGTTGCCGACCGGTTTGTTCTATGCTCAGGGCGTCAAGGCCAATGTCCTCTTCTTTGACAAGAAACCGGCCTCGGAAACCCCGTGGACTAAAAAACTCTGGATCTACGATCTGCGCACCAACATCCACTTTACCCTCAAGACCAACCCCTTGAAACGGACCGACCTGGACGAGTTTGTCGACTGTTACAACCCGCCCAACCGTCAAGATCGCAACCCTACCTGGTCCGAAGAGAATCAGGCTGGTCGCTGGCGGGCCTACGACTATGACGAGATCATCATTCGCGACAAAGCCGGCCTCGATATCTTCTGGCTCAAGGACGAATCTCTGGAAGACTCAGAAAACCTGCCCGAGCCGGGAATCATCGCCGCTGAAATTGTCGAGGATCTTGAGGCCGCTTTGGAGCAGTTTCGGGAGATAGCTGATGATATAGGAATAGCTGAATAAATTGTAACTTTTCAGGAGCACCCCATCTTTGCCCATTTGGGTCTCCTCGAATAGCACAAGTATGCTTCAAAGCCCCAGGTAAGCGAGGAACGAGACTCCGGATGAACAGGTAAGCGTAGCCTCCGAATATAAGGCACTCCTGAACAGTTACGATGCAGTGGTTTTGCCAACTATGGGGCATAACCTAAATAGTTACAATAAATTTAGCCTATTTCCCTTTCAGTCGGCATTATAGATCATCATTCCAAGGGTCGAGCAAAACAGCACCACTAATTTCCATATCTGTTGTATTCCTGGTTACTACAGTAAGATCGTATGAAATTCCAGTTGCGACAATTTGCCCATCTATTACCGGCATGCTTTTGCCGGACAATTCTGAATGTGCTTGAATTTTTCCCCAAACTGTTGCCGTTTTAAGATCAAAGTCGATTATTCTGTTCTTGAACCTTTCTTTGAGATCATAATTCACCCATTGGTGCAATTTTTCTTTCTTTTTACTATCAGGTAATTTTTCGATACCTTTGTGAATTTCGCCAATAGTTAGAACACTGATAAATAGTTTAGCTTCCTCTGTTTTTGAAACCCATTTGATTACTTTTTGACCGGGATTGTTCTTAATTAATTCAGAAAGGACACAGGTGTCTAAGAGATAGTTCATAGTTCGATATCCCGAGGGATTTCTTTGCTTCTCGTTAGATTTAACTCTGTGTCAGCGAGAGGAGAGCATTGAAAGAATTCCACCAAATTTGTTTTGGGTTTTATTAATTTTTTGTATTCTTCGATTGACAGGACGACAACAGCATCCTTGCCGTGTTTTGTCACCACCTGAGGGCCGGTATGTTGAGCTTTATCAACTAAATTGCTGAACCTGTTCTTTGCATCCTGAAGTTGCCAATGGTTTTCAATCATAGCGATACCTGTATTTGTTTTGTTCTGGCTAGCCTGTCTAGAGCATAGGCCTTCGGTCATTTGGTGTCAATGCTTTTTTTAAGGCTGACATTCCTAAAAAGCAGGGATTGGTGAGTCTCCAGGACAGATCAGCCACGGCTACAAGTCAAAAACAACAGGCTCGTTTACAGGCCTGAACCGGCCATCACAGACGCTGGCATTGATAAAAGTGATGCCGTTTCTCCTAGTCATTCCGTATTCCTCGTGAATATGGCCAAACAGATGATATTTCGGGCGGAGTTGCAACACCGTTTCCAGTAGATCATGACAGCCCAGGGGGACTCCTCTGACTCTATCCAGGATTGTGGAAGGCGGGCCATGGGTGATCAGCACATCGGTATCTTCTGGTATCATTGACCATTTTTTGCGGATCGCTACGCCTCTATCAGCCATAAAATGCCACTCCATAAAGGTTGGGGTCCAGGGCGAACCATAGAACAGGACATCATCAATCTTGACGGAACTATCCTGTAAATAAATGATGCCTGGTGCTCCACCTATGAGAGCATCCTGAGCCGACTCTTGCTCATGTTGAAATGGCGCGTCATGGTTCCCGGCGACAACGATTTTGTGCTTGCAGGGCTGCTCTCGTAACCAATTGCCAAACTCTTTGATCTCCTCAAGGGTCCCAAATGGACAGATATCACCGGCCACCACCAGCACATCAGCAGCAGGGATTGTAAGTCGTTGCTGAAATCCGTGGATATCAGCTATCACAACAACTTTCATTTAGTGTCTCGTCAATGATGTCTGAGCTTTGTGAGAAATGTGAGTTAACTCATTAACCTTTCTGCGTTTTTCCGAATGATTCTTTCGAACAGCTCTTTGTCCAAATTCAGTTCCTGCAGCTGCTTCAGGCAGGCTGCCTGGTCTGCCCATGGGGAATCGGTGCCGAACAGGAGGTAGTCCGGCTGGTGTGAGGTGATCAGGTCTCGGGCCTGTTTTTTGCTGAGAAAATCCAAGGCAAAAGAAATCTCCATGTAAATGGGCTTGCCGATGAGCAGCCTGTGTACCTCCTCCCAGTCATCCCAGCCGCCAAGATGGGTAATCACCAGTTTCAGATCCGGAAACTGTTGCAGTAGACTGGTAACCTGTGCCGGGTCTGCCCGTCGGACCCGGGGATAGGCAATGTCAAAACCGGTGTGTGCAACAAGCAGCAGGTCACACTCGATCACAGTCTCGTACAGTTCTGCCAGTCGATCTTCAGCAAGAAAAAAATCTTGATAATAGGGGTGCAGTTTTATGCCGACAAAACCCTGATCTTTAATCGTCCTGATATGGTCAGCAAGCAGCGGGTCTTCCGGGTGAACCGAGGGCAGGGGGATAAGTCGGTTGCTCCGGATCTGTCGTGACCAGTCAAGGATGGGCTGGAACTGCTCCGGCCTGGTTGCAATGGAACAGACAACACTTTTTTCAATACCCGCCAGGTCCATGGAGGCGAGCAACCCCGCAGTGGTGCCGTCCGAATACGCCTGCACGTTCCCTGTCTTTTCAAGGGCCGGGATGGCACGGGTGGCAACGGACTCGGGAAAGGCATGGGTATGAAAGTCAATCATTTGTACAGGGTATCACAAACGATATACCACTGCCAGCAGGATATCGTTTGTGTGACCAACTACGTTTTATTAATCTGTTGACATTGCAGGAAAGGAGATTGAATTCTTGCAAATTAGCGGCAGGTTCAATATTGTATAACTCCTGTGAACTGTTGATTGTATCTAAATATTAAATGGAGCTTACCTGATGAGCGAGAATCAGACGGAATACACAATTACTTTTTTGCCGGCTAACCGGACCGTCAAGGTCAAGGACGGCAGCAGCGTGATCAAGGCCGCCAGGGAGGCAGGTCTGCATATTAATGCCTCCTGCGGCGGGGCGGGGGTGTGCGGCAAATGCCGGGTTATAGTGGAGAGCGGTGAGGTACAGGGAGGCACCAGCGAAAAACTTTCTCCCGAAGACTTTGAAAACGGCTACCGGCAGGCCTGTACGGCCGAAGTCCATGAGGACATCACTGTGCGTATCCCCGAAGAAACCGGGAGACAGAAGGGCGGTCTGGGTATTGATGTCCCAGAGCGGCATCGTGCGCGGATGCATGTTTTTGATATAGAAAGTGTTAAAAAGGAAGGTATTTTTTATCCGCCGGTGGAAAAGGTCTGCCTGGAATTGCCCAAACCTGGAGCCCACGATAACCGATCCGACGTGGGACGCCTGATGCAGGGTCTGGCGGACCAGCTGGGCAAGCATCGGTTGGTCACCGGACTCACGGTACTGCGAAAAGTAAGGCGGGCATTGAGGGAAAAGGACTTTCTGGTCACCGCGACCATTGAACTGCCGGTGAACGAGAAGTCCAGGAACTACCTGCTCAATATCCAGCCGGGCTGCTGGAAGCACCGTAACTTCGGCCTGGCCTTTGACATCGGCACCACCACCGTTTACGGGGTGCTGATCGATCTCAATACCGGCAAGATCCTGGCAAAAGAATTCAGCTACAATCCCCAGATGAGCTATGGCGAGGATGTCATTACCAGGATCATTTATGCTGAAAAGCCCAAAGGGTTGGATATGATGCAGGATTTGGTGATCGGGGCCATGAACGAGATCATCGCCAGGATGCTGAAAAATGCAACGCCGCCGGTCGGTGAGGAACATGGCCCCATCACACGCGATGAGATCAACTCCATCACCATTGCCGGCAACACTACCATGACCCATCTGCTCCTGAAGCTGGAACCGGATAATATCCGGCGTTCCCCCTATGTGCCGGTTTGCACTTTTATCCCGCCTCTGTGCTCAGAAGACCTGGAGTTGGAGCTGCCGCATCATTGCGTGGCCCTGGTGTATCCGGCAATTTCAAGTTACGTGGGCGGAGATATCGTGGCCGGAGTCATGGGTTCAGGCATGTATCGCACCGATCTCCTCACCCTGTTCATTGATGTGGGCACCAATGCCGAGATCGTTATAGGCAATAAAGATTGGCTCGCCTGCGCGGCCTGCTCTGCCGGTCCGGCCTTTGAAGGCGGTGGCATCACCCACGGCATGCGGGCGGTGGAAGGGGCCATCAGCGACTTCAGCCTCAACCCGGAGAACCTGGAACCGATGAATATTACAGAGGGTAATAAAGCGCCCCTGGGCATCTGCGGGTCGGGCCTGCTTATTATTGTGGCCACCCTCTTTGAAAACAAGGTGTTGAACCAGAGCGGAAAATTCAACCCCAGCGACAGCCCTCGCATCCGGGAAGGACGAAGCGGCTGGGAATATGTACTGGCCTGGAAGGATGAATGCGCTACCGATCATGACATCGTGATAAATGAGGTGGATATCGAAAACTTTATCCGGGCGAAAGGGGCCATTTTTGCCGGAATCATGACCCTGCTTGAACAGGTCGGCCTGCAGGTAAGCGACCTGGAGCAGATCATCCTGGCCGGAGGTTTTGGTTCCTACATTGACCTTGACAGTGCCATGAGCGTTGGGATGCTCCCGGAAGTGGATTCGAGCAAGTTCCTCTACGTGGGCAACGGTTCTCTTATGGGTGCCTGGATGAGTGAACTCTCCAACCATATCCGTAAGGATGTGGTGGAGGTAGTACGCAAGATGACCAGTTTTGAGCTCTCAGAAGTTCCGAGCTTCACGGATAACTACGTGGCCTCTCTTTTTCTGCCTCACACCGATCTTACCCTGTTTCCAGAAGCCGTGAAGCGCAGGAATCTTGAATGATAAAGGCGGCCATGGCCGCAGGGTGAAGATATGGCGGGCTGTGCCCGCCGTTTTATTATGAACCAAAGAGCCTGGTGGCGATCTGCAGGATGATCAGGGCGTACAGACCGGCCACAACGTCATCAAGCATTATTCCCAGGCCGCCGTGGATGTGCTGGTCAAGCCAGCCCACCGGGAAAGGTTTGAGGATATCAAAAAAACGAAACAGTGCAAAGGCAGCAATAACGGCCACTGGATGATTGGGAACCATGGCCAGTGCAATTAGCTGACCCACTATTTCATCAATGACCACAAGGCCGGGATCACCACGGTCGACAATTTTTTCTGCGGCTCCTGCGGCAAAGGTGCCCACGATAAATAATGCGGCAACCACGGCTGCATATGGTCCGATTGCAAGATTGCGCAGACCCAGCCAGAGCAGGACACCGACAAGGGATCCCCAGGTTCCGGGTGCCTTGGGCAGGTAGCCGCTGTAGGCGCCGGTGGCTATGAACATAAAGAGTTTATCCATTACAGTTATGTTTCGACCTGCTTTGCCACCGCAGCATAAATTTTCTGCAGAGGAATATCCTGTTCTTCTGCCAGCCTCCTGCAATCCTCAAATTCAGGAGTAACCCTGGAACCGGCAGCGGTTTCGACTTTCTTGGCCTGAACCGGTCCCCAGGGCGTATCCACCTCCACAATTTTTCGGGGCAGGGTCATACGCTGCATGGTGTGAAAGCGCAGGCCGATGCTGCTGGTCTCATTCAGGATTATCTCTTTCAGGCGGGCGGCATGGGTTAGATCACTGATCAGCCGCAGCAGGAAACCGGGTCGTCCCTTTTTCATCAGTATGGGAACAAGGCTCACGTCCAGAGCACCCGCCTCCATCAGCTTTTCCGACACATGGGGCCAGAGTTCAGGGTTCCAGTCGTCCAGATGGGTCTCAATGATCTCTACCTGTTGTGCTTCCGTCACTGCCGGACAGCGACCGATCATCAACCGTAAGAGGTTGGGGCGGCCGTCTTTTCGGAGCATGGTTCCGGCTCCATAACCGGTTTGCTCAAGGATCATGGGCGGCATGGGACCGAACGAGCCGGCAAGCTCAGCAGCCAAGGCGGCGCCGGTCGGGGTCACCAGTTCCTGTGCCAGGGAATCTCCGTACACAGGTATTTTTTTCAGCAGTTCACAGACCGCCGGGGCGGGCAAAGGCAGCTTCCCGTGTGCACAACTCACCCAGCCGCCGGGCATGGGCAAGGGAGAACAGGTCACCTGTTCAATGCCCAGGAAATGAAAGCCGCTTATCACGCCGACAATATCGACAATTGCATCCACGGCTCCGACTTCGTGGAAATGTATTTTTTCCACAGTGGTGCCGTGCACATGGGCTTCAGCTTCTGCAAGCCGTGTAAAAACAGCAACAGAGCTGGTGATAACAGTTTCAGGTAGAGCGGATTGTTCCAAGATGGCCCGGATCTGGTGCAAATGCCGGTGTTTCGCACTCTGTTGCGCCCGCACCCGGACACAACATGCCTGCAGGCCGGAGACAGTGTTGTGTACTATCTCAAGCTGCCAGTCGGGGATCTGTAAAGCAGCAAGTGATGTACGCAGAACCTCTTCCGGCAGCCCACCATTAAGCAGAGCTCCGAGCAGCATATTGCCGCTGATACCGGAAAAACAGTCCAGATAAGCAACTTTTTTATTATTTTTATTATTATCGCCAAGGGCGTACATTTATTAAACCTTTTACCTTACACCTTCAATCTGGTTTTCAGCTGAACCGCTCGCCCACGGGCAGTTTCATGCCGCAGAGACAGGATTGGACACTCATCCGTTTTTTACCTTCCGGCTGGATCTCGCGGATGAGCAGGTAATCGCTTCCTGTGGCCACCAGGAGCCCATCCTTATCCGCCCGGCACAGGGTTCCCGCTTTTTCAACGACTTCACCTCTCACAACCTGCGGTCTGAAAAACCTGAACCGTTTGTCTGCAAGAAACCCGTAAGCTGACGGCCAGGGATCAAGACCGCGGATTAAAGAGTGCAACTCAGCAGCATCCCTGCTCCAGTCCAGGCGGCCCATCTTCTTGTCTAACATGGGTGCTTCCGTGGCCAGGGAGTCATCCTGCTTAACCGGCGGCAGCTTGCCTTCTTTCAGCAGGCCGATGGCTTTAACCAGGGCATGGCCGCCGAGTTGTGACAGCTTCACAAACAGGGAACCGCTGGTATCGTCCTCTTCAATGGGCAGGCTGACCGGCAGCAGAATATCGCCGGTATCCATGCCCTCATCCATCTGCATGATGGTAACCCCGGTTTCAGTCTCACCTTTGATCACGGCCCATTGGATGGGAGCTGCTCCCCGGTATTTGGGCAGCAGGGATCCGTGTACATTAATGGTCCCCAGAGGCGGAAGATTCAGCAGGCTGCCGGGCAGGATTCTGCCGTATGCGGTAACCACAATAAGATCCGGCTGCAGGGCTCGAATTTTCTCAAGAAATTCTTCTGTGCGGATGGCGGTGGGCTGCAGGACAGGGATTCCGCTTTGCTCGGCCAGCACTTTGACCGGTGGCGGGGTCAGTTTCCTGCCTCGTCCCTTTTTGCGGTCCGGCCGGCAGATCACGGCAACGACCCGGTCCGGGCTGTCAATTAAGGCCTGCAGAGTGGGTACTGAAAAATCAGGGGTACCCATGAAGATGATGCGCAGAGGTTCGCTCATTTACCCTTTAATATTTTTTTAAGTTTTTTCTTGTACATTGTAAGTTTCAGCCTGCTGATCCGGTCAATGAAGAGAGTGCCTTGCAGATGGTCCACCTCGTGCTGAATGATGCGGGCAAAGCGGTCTTCGGCCTCAAAATCAAGCTCATTGCCTTCAATATCCAAGGCAGTGACCCTGATTTTCTGGAACCGTTTGACCTTGGTCTCATATTCCAGCACACTGAGGCAACCCTCTTCGCCGATGAGACTGCCTTCGCACTCGGAAATCACCGGGTTGATGAACGCAGTAAATTCTTTTTCATTCTCTTCTTTTGAGACATCAACCACAACTATCTGCCGGGCAATACCGATCTGGTTGGCAGCCAACCCCACGCCGGGGGCGTTATACATGGTTTCTGCCATGTCAGCGGCCAGCTGTTTGATATCGTCATCAATCTCGGTGATTTTCTTGGCCTTTTTCCGTAGTATAGGGTGCGGATATGTGATTATTTTTCTGATAGTCATTGAGCTTTGGTTATGGGTCAAAGTTCAGAGTTTTAAGTGATCGATTTTGTACAAATCGGTGGACTTTCCCGTACCTGTTTGCAGGCCTTACTACTAATAATCATTTTGATGCTTACTGTAAAGGATGGTCTTGTGCACAGAAAAGAGCAGGCCTATGGGTTGTTTTCCAAGCAAAATTTGTGTAGTCTTTCATAACTGTTCAGCTTACAAAAAGCGGGAGAAAAGGGTGGAGAAAGAGGATTTTCAGGAAGGGATTGCATTGCTCGCCGAGCCTGTGTTACCGCTGGTGTCCATGGTGCAGTTTTTGTACTTGACCGGGCCGTTTGACCGGGTTGAAGAGGTGATCGATGAAATGCCCGAACCTATTGAAACCGGTTATGCCCTGTATAAGAAGCCGCGTGAACTGCTGCGCAGCCATCTTGAACATCTCCGAATGCTGGAAGGGTTGAAAAGTAGTGAAGGGATAGAGCTCGATGTGGTGAACGAATCCGGTGAATCTGTGGATGACATGACGGCCTGTGCAAGCCTGGTCAGCCAGCGGATCATGGAAGATGAACTGGAGGCCATTAACTCCGTTCTTTGTGGTCCCTGTGGCTGTACGCTCTGCTGTACCGGCCCGGACAGGACCATGAACCAGGAGTTTTTTGAGATACCGCTTAAGGCTGAAGAAAGGGACCTTTTTCCTGTAACCCGTCATGACAGTGCAGGCAGCCGCAGCCGCCGAGCCCTGGATGATGAGGTGCTGCAGGTGGATGGAGCTCCGTTTTATCAACTTCCGGATCCGGGACTGTTTCGCTGGCAGAACGGCTGGAGCCTGATCCTGCCCAGGGAATCATCCTGCCCGGGCCTTGAGGAGAACGGTCGTTGCCTGGTGTACACGAACCGGCCGCAGGTGTGCCGCAAACCACAGATTTTCAGCTATATCCTTGAGAATACGGATCAACCGGATCAATACCGGCTTCGCAGTTCCCTGCTTGCCGTTACCGACTGCCCTTATGTGCAGGTTTTGCAGGAGGAGATAGCAGCCTATGCCGCAGCCTGCGAACTGGAACTGGTCTTGAAAGGAAATAAACAGTGACAACGTCAAATGCAGCGCTTTTTTTCAGGAATCTGGTCACTGCCGTCAACCAGGCCTGTGAATGTAAGCTGAACAGGCGATAATGACTGCTCAGAACATCCTCTTAATTGTTGCATCCTACCTGGTTGGTGCTATTCCGTTCGGCCTGGTGCTGTCCAGAGGCAGCGGCATTGATATCCGTGAGCAGGGCAGCAGGAATATCGGAGCTACCAATGTTTCCCGGCTGCTGGGCAAGAAACTCGGCTCGTGCACCCTGCTGCTTGATATAGCCAAAGGATATCTCCCCATGTTTGTTGCAGGCCTGCTTGTTGGTGATGATCCCGGCCGCAACCTGGTGATCGGGCTCTGCGGAGCTGCCTCTGTCACCGGCCATATGTTCCCGGTGTATCTCGGTTTCAGGGGCGGCAAGGGGGTGGCCACCGGACTGGGGGTTTTCCTTTACCTGGCCCCAAAAGCGCTTCTGATCTGCCTTGTTGTTTTCATCGCCGCTGTCGGGTTGACAGGTTATGTTTCCCTGGGATCCCTGCTGGCCTCGGCCGCAATCCTGCCGGGCCTCTATTTTTTTGGAGAACCATCCTGGAAATTGTGTTTAGCCGGTTTTGTGGTGACTATGATCTGGATCAAGCATTACCAGAATATTGGACGATTGCTGAACGGTACGGAAAAGAGTTTTAAGAAGAACAAGAAAAAGAAAAAAGAGTCCTCAATATGAACAGGAAGGAATGGCAGGCCATTGACCGGGCCCGGGAACTGCTCAAGTTAGATGATCGGGCAACCCTGGGCGAGATGAAGCGGGCCTATCACCGGATGTGCAAAAAGTATCATCCGGACAGGGCCGGGGACAGCGACAAGGACTCGGATATCATGTACCGGCTCACCGAGGCCTATGAACTGCTCATGCGCTACACCGATGAATACCGTTTCCCCCTGACTCCGGGTGATGGCGATATCTACGATGCCGAAGACTGGTGGATGGATCGGTTCGGCCAGGACCCGCTCTGGAGCAACCAGAAGCGCAGACGACATTAGAACGTCTTTGCAAATTTCTTGAAGTTGCCTGTAAGAAGATCCCTAATGCCTCGTGATGCGTTTTGTGCCGCACGTTTGTAGGAGTGGCGCCTCGCCACGAAAATAATGGGTGTTCAGCGTATTGCCTGGTTGTTCGCCGCGGGGCGCGGCTCCTACGTAAATTAGTTCAATATGACACTCTGCAAGTGACATGATACTAGCATTTCCAGCCCCTTATTGTGCAGACGATTTCGCCTCTGCCCGCCGCCGCAGTTCCAGAATAAAGAGCCGGCCATAATCAGCGGCAGCGATAACACTGAACAGGATTGCAAGCCAGAGAGCAAACCGGATCCCTGCAGGAAAAAGAACGGCCACCAGCAGCAGGAGAAATTGTCCGGCAGTGGCCAGTTTACCCGACCACCTGACGTCCATTTTATTAAATGATTCCCATGAGCTGATGGAGGCCGCATAGACGGCGGTAAAGGCAACCAGCAGGTCGCGGGTCAGCAGGAGTGGAAGCCACCACAGTGAAAATTTACCGGCACCGGCAACCGTGAGCAGGGCAACAAGGATAAAGAGCTTATCTGCAACTCCATCGAGAATAGCACCTGCCCGGCTCTGCACCTGCCATCGTCTGGCAATCCAGCCGTCAAGAACATCGCTGCCGCCGCTGCCGATAATCAGCCACACCCACAGTCGCTCCGGTGCAAAGGGAAACAGGCAGGCCAGAACAAGCCGAACAGTTGACAGGATGTTGGGAACTAATCGTATATATTTCGGCATCAGATCTCTTGCATAATGAGCTTTCCGACTTTCTGAGCAAGTATACTATGCTTGTATGTTAGCATAGTGTATACATTTTCATAAACCTGTTTCTCGATACAACCGATTACTTCCCGGGTTCTGTTCCCCTGCGCAGGGTAATGAGACAGATCTCGCCCGGGCAATTGAAACGAAGCGGCACCCCCGACGACCCGGCGCCCCGGCTTGTATAGCCTGTCATATCTTTGTATTGCCATCGCCCCACGGCGGTAAAGCGTGGCGCTCTGCTGTTGGTGAGGATCGGTCCTCTGCCCGGCAGGCAGATCTGTCCGCCATGGGTATGGCCGCAGAGGTAGAGCCGGGATTTACAATTTGCTGCCGCTTTATATGCCTCCGGAGAATGAGCCAGGAATATCTTAAATCCCTGGTCCGGGATACCCCGGCAGGCACGCTCGGAGTCATCTGTTCTGTAGTAATGCGGATCATCTAGACCAACAAGCCAGATGCTCTCGCCACTGCTGCTGATTTCCCAGGAATCGTTGATGAGCATTATCAGGCCGGTCTCTTCCAGATCCACAGCCATTTCAATGCAGTCATGGTTGCCCAGCACACCAAAGATGCCGTGCTGTGACCGTACATGGGGCAGAAGACGGCGCAGCCGGCGGAGGCAAGGGGCCATGGGACCGTAGGTCTTCATACGGATATCGCCGCCGAAAAGACACAGATCCACTTTCATGTCCCGAATATGCCTGGTAAGTTCCTCGGTCAAGCCCGGCAGGCCGTCCAGGTGGAGATCGGTGAGCAGCAGTATACGGAACCCGTCAAAAGACCGGGGCAGGTCAGGGAAATAAAAAGTTTGTTCCACCACCCGTACATCCAGTCCATTCTGCAGCCCTTTTTCCTGGAGACCGGTCAGTTTGAAAAACCAGGAATACAGTACCTCATACGTCAGGAAACTGCTCAGGTTGAGCAAGGTCTGCCAGCGAGCCAGCGGCGTATGGCAGGCCCGCCACTCGCGCAGACGAACCGTTGAGCGGATCAGGCGCGGATAATTTTTCAGGGGCGGCCGAAACATGATGAAGTTCCAGAAACCCGAACCCAGGTAGGCAACAGGTATAAAACAGAGGAGGATGACCAGAACCTGAATCCAGGACAGATGGAGAAATCCCCTCAGAAAGAGGGTTGGGAGCAGGGATTCAAAAAACTGGTCCAGGACGATGGCATTACCGCCGCTGGGCATGTTTTGCCGGCGCTTGATGAAGCTGGACAGCAGGTCTCCCGCCATTGCCAACAGGGCTGCAGCAGCGGCAACCGGTAAGTCCACGCCCAGCAGCGGTGCGACAGCCGTGCCGCCCAGCAGGCTGACCAGTGCACCACGGATCGTTTTATGATCCCCGAAGATCGGATGCTGATCAAACCACAGCCTGCCGCCGTCAATGGAGCGATTGAAACGATCCCCCCATATTATATTAGCCAGGGGCGGAAGAAAGTTGACCCACAGGAGGAACGCAGCAACCTTGATGACTATGAGCATCTTTTTTTCTCTCCTACTTTGCGCGTTTCAAGTTTTTTCCAGGACTTTCATGAAAACATTTCGTGTTTGATGACAAATTCATCAACAGAGACCTTGCCCTGTTCGTACTTCCGGTGCCGGTTTTCAGGTACCTCCATCTCCTGATAGAGCTCGGTCCACAGGCCCTCGAGCATCAGCCTTGGACTGTGAATAAATCTGCAGCACATGGAGTGCACTCCCCGCGATTTTGTCCCTATTCTTTTCAGGATCACAAAGCCTTATCTGTAGTTGTTCAAACTCGATCTAACAATTTTTAAGAAAAAGGTACAATTTAATCTGACATAATTGTCACCTAACAGGAGACAGCTCACCTCAGTGCAGGGAAATGAGTAATTGGGGCTGGCATGGCGAAGTTCTTCAATAGTTCCATTATATATACTTCTTCTTTGCAAGCCGTAATCCGACAATCTCAACCCTAACCCCGTTTCCTTACCAGGCAATCTCCCGTAACGCCCTATAACAACCAGCATAAGAATTGAGATTACCTATTTGACCTATAGGGATAACTTATGATACACAGGAGTTGTTATCCAATAATGTTTTAATGGACAGGAGAGAGATGAATGCCGAAAGTTTCGAAATAAAAGCCTATCCGGAAAGCCGACATAATATGACCCGGAGTCGAAAACCGTATGCAGCAAAACAGGATGGCGTTGTCCTGACCTGGACGGCAAGGCTTTCCCGTCTGATTATTGCCGTGCCTTTTTTCTACGCCGGAATAACTAAGCTCTTTGATCCGAAAAGTTTTGCCGTGGTTATCGACGGCTACGGTCTGTTACCTGAATTTCTCGTCCTGCCGGTTGCAATTGCATTACCGGCATTAGAAATTATTGCGGCAGCAGGACTGCTATTCAATATCCGTATATGCTTATACGCTGTTGCAGTGCTTCTGGTGTTCTTTATCGGAGTACTGGCTTACGGAATCCGGCTGGGCCTGGATGTAGATTGCGGCTGCTTTGGTCCAGATGATCCGGAACAGGCATATCACGGTCTTCGAGGCGCCCTGTTTAGAGATATAGGGCTTCTTGTGCCGATACTTTATCTGTTCTGGTTTCAATGGTGGATGGGTCGTAAGAAAACGGTTCCATCCTGTTAATCAATATGCAAAGGGGGAAGAAATGAAATTGAAAAAAATACTGCTCACGGTTCCTGTTGTATTGACACTGGTTTTTGCAATGGCTGTATCGGCCATGGCTTTCGGCAACAAGTTCAAGCAAGAAGTGGAAAAAGAGACCGGGGCGGTTAAACTTGTCCGGGAGGTAATGCGGGGCGGCTATGACGTGATCACTACCGAGGAATTAAAAAAGCTGATCGACTCGGGCAAGGATGTTTTGATAATTGACACCATGCCCTATGAAGCCAGCTATAAGAAAGAACACGTGCCCGGAGCAAAGCAGTTTCTCTTTCCGATACCTGAAATGGAAGCCTGGGACAGCAAGGAGACCGACGGTAAAAGTCAAGAAGATTATGTAACCCTCCTTGGCCCGGATAATAACAAGACAATCGTGATCTACTGCGGATTTGTCAAATGTACCCGCAGCCACAATGGCGCTATGTGGGCGAAAAAGCTTGGCTACAGCAATGTTCTTCGTTATCCCGGTGGTATTTTTGCCTGGAAGGGAGTCGGATACAAGGCGGAATCAGTGAAATAAAGAGCTATGGAGAAATTGAGCATCACTCGACAACAATAACAGGCTTGCCTTCTCCGACCTCACCGATCTTCACTGAGGCTCTCACCCCACAAGCGGTCAGGCTCTGCAGAAGTTCCTCTGACTGGTCAGCGGGCAGGGAAAGCAGCAGACCTCCGGATGTCTGTGGATCATACAACAACTCTTTTTCAGCAGGCGTAAGCGATACCCGAAGATCAAGATGTGTTTCAACCAGTTGCTGATTGGGCCGGTTGCTGCCGGTATTTTCACCCTTTTTATACATGTCCAGGGCGGCGGGATAGAACGGCAACGCCTTGTACCGGAGAGAAATCTGCACACTGCTGCCGGTAGCCATTTCAAGCGCATGACCGATAATGCCGAATCCCGTGATATCGGTACAGGCGTGAATATCAAAAGAGAGAGCTGCCTCAATGGCCGGGCCGTTTAAGGCGGCCAGGGACGGCAGAACCTCCCGCTCGATTTCGGCAAAAGAGAGCTTACCTGAGCGCACCGCATTAAACAGAACACCGGAGCCAAGCGGCTTTGTCAGAATGAGTACATCTCCGGGGCGGGCACTGTCGTTGGTGAGGATCTTGTCCGGATGGACAACCCCGTTAACACAAAGGCCGTACTTGGGTTCATCGTCTTCCACTGAATGTCCGCCGACAAGACTGGCCCCTGCTTCCAGCACCTTGTCGTTCCCTCCGCGGAGAATTTCCTTCAGCACGCCCATATCAAGTTTTTTGGCCGGAAACATGACGACATTGAGTGCTGTCAGCGGCCTGCCACCCATAGAATACACATCGGATATGGAGTTGGCCGCGGCAATCTGGCCAAACCAATACGGATCATCCACCGGCGGGGTGATAAAATCGATGGTGTTAACCATGGCGATATCATCACTGAGCTTGTAAACAGCGGCATCATCCGCGGTCTCAAACCCGACCAGCAGATTCTTGTCCGTAGATGCTTTAAGGCCTGCAAGCGCGTCCGACAGAACCGTCGGACCGATTTTTGCGGCTCAGCCGCAGGTTTTTGCCATTCGGGTAAGGGTTTTCTTCCTGAACCACATATATCTCTCCAAAAAAAGTATTTCAGCTGATTGGGAACAAAAGGATTATGCATCCGGAAATCGTATCGGGCGGCCAGGCTGACAATTGTTCCGGAAAGGACCTGTTATAATTGCCTTGTTCAGAGCCTGGATGCCCTCGGAAAACTGAGGCCGTACAACCATGGTGTCATTATCGGTAATGCAGACACCACCAAGTCCCTTACCCATAGCCTGAGTCAATATCTCATCAATGGTTAATTGACTGCATGATGACAGGGTGGTATGTACATGAAGATTGAAGTTTATGATGTATAACCTTCTCTATTTAAAAGAAAAAGTCAAATAGCTAATTACGATAGGCTGTAGTGTTGCGATAGTACTTACCTATGGGAAAGTGGGCAAACTGATCACCGTAAAAAAGCAACCTGAGACGAAGAATGGAAATATATTTCTGAAAACATCTCTCCCTTCAGGCCGACTATCTTTTATGTAATAGCCCGCATATTTCATGAATACTTTGTTTCATGCAGCATAACATATGGAATTTTTAGTGATAATTTCAAGCTTGTGTCTTTTCGAAAACTTGCAAAGTGTTCACCGAAGGCAAGCCGATGCAGCCGCACCTGCTTTGTCGCTTTCTGAGCAAGCATAGGCAACTATCGGAGTCTTCGCTTACCTGCTTGCTCAGGTGCTCAGCGCATCTGCAGCCAC